>CAMWVQ010000003.1 GCA_947177635.1 uncultured Porphyromonadaceae bacterium
GATGTCGTCCGACTCCCTTGAAAATAGCATTGGAGAACAGCGTGATGGTAGTGGAGTCAATGATTCTAAGCTGTTTTATCCACTCTTCCGTTCCGTTGCGTCGGCTGTCCGAGGAAAGAATGTCTTTATTGGCGGCATACAGATCGCGATAGACCTCTTCAAAGAACTTCTAACCCTATGCAATAGCGGGTATGGCTGTATATGATTATGCAAAGAACAACAGATATGGAGCAACTTGAACTTTATCTGGAATGGGACAAGACTTTTCCGCAGAGTGACAAGGTTGAACACTCGAAGATAACATTCCACAACCGTCACATCCACAATGTACGATATGAGTCGCGTCAACGCCAACGGATATTTCGATATGGAGAACACTGCTGACGACCGGTTTAAGAAACGTGTGGCGCTCAGCGGCCAGCGCACGAAGGACTACGCCTGCGGCACATATGAGCGCGATGGCGGGGTAGTGGAGACCGTCACGGATGACTTGCCGCTGTTCGTTAAACAGTATCACGCATACTACAAGACCCCACGGGGCTATCACCGCCGTTCCCCAAATTCCAACGGCGGAATCAACAAGACTGCCGTGCTGTCGTTTCTCAGCATGCCCTTGCTGGCCTATGTCGATGAAATATGCTTGTCCATGGGGAAAATGCCCATTCCCGCTATTTCAGTGAAGATGCCCGTAAGCGTACGACCGGCGACAACAAAGAACTGCTCATTGTTCCCGGGGCGAACCACTGTGACCTCTACGACAACCTCGAAATGATTCCGTTTGACAGAATTGACTCATTCTTCAAGAAAAATCTAACCGAATAGCCTATGAACAAGGCATATGCAATTGCATTATCCTGCATCTTATCCTTCAATGTAATTTCCGATAGGGGAGCCCAACACGGCATTCGCGAAATATTTTATCGGCAACAGCTACCTCGCCCCGATTTCCGGCGAGCAGCTACCCTTCGCGAATGTCACATTCGAGCCGGGATGCCGCAACAACTGGCATATCCACAAGGCGGGGAATGGTGGCGGACAGATGCTTGTCGGAGTCGCCGGACGCGGCTGGTATCAGGAGGAGGGGAAACCGGCCGTGGAGATTCTCCCCGTCACCGTAATCAATATCCCGGCCAATGTGAAGCACTGGCACGGTGCCGCGAAAGATTCGTGGTTCGCCCACTTGGCTTTCTCCGTCCCCGGGGAAGATGCCGAGACCGTATGGCTTGAACCGGTCTCAGACGAGGAATATGAAACCCTGAAATAACAACCCTTGCTGATTTCCGCCGGAATTGATTAATTTTGTGCCTGAATATAATCAGCACCAGTCATATGTTCCGGAAAATAGTCGTGACAACATTCTTGGGAATGCTTTTTCCCGCAGTGCCCCAGGCGGAGAGTCCGGCGGAAGCGCCTGCCTGCCATGTGTCAATCACTGACAGCACCATGCGTCGTGAGGCGATGGATTTTATCCGGAACCTCCCCCCGGGATTACAGGCTCGCCAGGAAAGCGCGGTAAGACAGGCCATAGGAGGAGACTCCTCCGCGCTTGACATTGTAAGGGCATCACGCAACCGCCGTGCAGAGCCGATGGAGGGTGTGGAGGTCGCAGACCTTGATGGACCATACCGCCTGTTTTCCCCATCAGGCGAGCCTGGAGAATTGCCGCTGCTCATTTACCTCCACGGCGGAGGATGGTGTTTCGGCAGCCCTGACAGCTGTTCGGCATTCTGTATGTCGCTCGTCAGGGAGGGACGGGTGAAAGTCCTTGCCGTCGACTACCCCCTTGCTCCCGAGCATCCTTTCCCGGCTCCCCTGACAGCCTCTGTCGAAGCCGTAAGGTTCGCTTTCGAAAATGCGGAACGTTATGGATTCGACACGGCGGCCATCTCGATCGGGGGTGACAGCGCAGGAGGCAACCTCGCCCTGTCGACCGCGCTCTATCCCGCTTTTTCCGCCGGGACGGATGGACAGGCTGTCGGTATGACTGGTATGGAGGCTTTATCCTTCCCCCTGAAATCTCTGCTGTTGTTCTACCCCGTGACCAAGGTCTGGAACGACGGCTCCACCTCCTGGATGGAATACGGCGACGGTTTCGGCCTTGACGGTTCCATAATGGAAGCCTTCAACGAAGCCTACCTCGCAGGCCGAGATCCCGCCCATCCGCTGATTTCCCCCTATTGCGCATCTGATGCCGCCCTGGCTCAACTGCCCCCAGTGTTGATGATAAACGCAGACCACGACATTCTTCGCGACCAAGGTGAGGAGATGTGCGTCAGGTTGACCGGGGCCGGGACGGATGTCACCCATATGGTATTGCCCGGCACCACCCATCTGTTCATCACGGTGGAGGGGCAGCCGGCTGCATTCTCGGCAGCCGTCAAGGCTTCGGCAGCCTTCCTCTCCGGCGGGAATGCGGAGAGGTGACAGCCGTGAAATCTGAGCCCGTGTCAAACCTGGAGACGACTCGTCTCACACGGTTTTCCCCATCTCATAAGCCTCGGTGTAAGCGCGGGTGGAATTCACCTCCCCCCTTGCCATGCGCCCCTTTGCCATAAATCACACCCATCTCCTTCGAGCCGGGAATGCAGTCGGCCATGCCGCGCATGCAACCCGGGGTGGTGTCCATAGTGTGCTCCTCATCCTCTGCGGCGGTCATTATGTAATATCTGCTTTGTGTGGCGGTCGATGTTGTTGGCCAGTTCGGCCCGTATCTCATCGAGACATCCCAGTATTATCCGTTTTTCCCTGTCAGACATATGCAGCGCCTCATTGGCGTCGTAAGAGAAAAATGAATAATCTTTCATCATATGCGCCAGGGGGTGCCGTGAAGCAGGTCGGAATGGAACACCAGCCCCTTTATTTCAGGAGCGTCTGCCTCCGGGCGTCCTTTTATGCCAACCAGCTGTCCCGGCGAAAGAAACAGCAATGTGCCCACCTGCTTGGCATTGAAATTGTTTGTGACATCATTGAATCGTGTTAGTCCCTCCCTCCACGGATATGCGGCCACAAAAAAAGAGAGGGGGCTTCACAGCTGCCTCTCTCTCCATTCATCACATTATGCTTACAATTAAGTGCTATGTCACTCTTTTACTTGCGGCTCCGCTGTTCAAGCGGAATGCAGTCTTGTTATCTCAAATGCTTGCTGTCTCTAATTGTATCGTTATCTATGTCTGTTTGTTTGATATTATAACGCCTTCGGTCAGTCAAGGGTTGAGATGAACAGAGTTAATATCGTTTAATTAACAATCGTTTAGTTATGGAAAGCTGTTGCCGCAATTCGGTCAGAAGCGGCCTTCGACGATAGGCCAGTCGATGATGTCCCAGAGTTTCTCCAGGGCATCCTTGCGGCGGTTCTGGTAATCGAGATAGTAGGCGTGCTCCCAGACGTCGAATGTCAGGATGGGGGTCAGCCCCTGTGTCAGCGGATTTCCGGCATTGGATTCCTGGGTTATGAAAAGCTTGCCGTCGTTGTCGCGCGACAGCCATACCCAGCCTGAGCCGAATAGCTTCACTCCGGCGTCGACAAATTCCTTCTTGAAATTGTCAAACGAGCCGAACTGTTTGTTGATGGCCTCGCGAAGCTCCCCTTCTGGTTCACCTCCGCCATCGGGAGAGAAGGAGAAGAAGTAGAAGATATGGTTCCACGCCTGTGAGGCATTGTTGAAGAGGGCTCCCTTGGCGTCGCGGATGATTTCCTCCAAGGGAAGCTCTTCGAACTCAGTGCCTTCGATGAGGGCGTTGAGGTTGTCGATGTAGGTCTTTTCGTGCTTGCCGTAATGGAAGTCAACTGTACGGCGGGAGATTGCAGGCTCCAGGGCATCGTTGGCGTAGGGGAGCTGTGGTTGGGAGTATTTCATTTCTGACGATAATTTTAGGTTAGTAACCGGATTAGTTGGATTCAATCTACTAATCTAAACATCGTCGGTCGGCAAATGTTCAACGGCGAATGCTCAGCGGCGTCCTCGCTTGCGCAGCCGTCGGGCCAAAGAGCGGTGGCGGTCGGCCTCCTCGTTGTCTCCCATATCCTCATTGAGGGTTGCCAGACGGTCGTGGAGCGGAGCGGATTCGGGGTTGACCTCCTCGGCGGCCAGCAGGTAGTTGAGGGCCTTGTAACGCTCCTCTTCCGGATTGTCGGTTTCAGAAGCGAGGAGACAATGGAGCTTCCCGATGGCGAAGAGGGCGTCGAAGTCTTTGGGAGAGTCTTTCAGTATTTCGCCGAAACAGTCTGCCGCCGTGAGGTGGTCACCCCCATCCATCGCGGCCTCACCCTTCAGCCTGAGGGCCTCGGTGAATCCCGGCGCTATCTTCAAAGCCTTGTCGAAATTGGCGATTGCCGCCCCGTAGTTCTCATCCGAGAGGCAGTCGAGCCCCATCGAGACATACTCCCGGGCAAGTTCCAGGAATTTCCTCTCAGCCTCGCGCAGCTTCTCCTCAAGAATCGCGATGCGGTCTCCGGTTCTCCCGAGACGGTAAAGTTTCTGTTTCAGCAGATGGTTGACCGCCGGATTGCGCAGCTCATCACGGGCGTAAAGCCCCTCGGTGAAGAAGTCCACGGCCCTGGTGAAGTCTCCGGAGTCGAAAGCGGAGGCCGCTTTGTGGAAACAATCGTCGGCCTTGGCCTTCGTCATCGCCGCCGTCAGCATTGCCGGATTGTTGAAAAATCCGCTGAACGACCTTATGGCCGGATTGACGAAGAAATCATAAGGATTCAGCTTGCTGCGGAGCGTCAGCCCCTCGAGTGACTGGCATCGCGACAGGGCCACGTATGCCTGTCCGGCGGCGAATGCGCCTCCCTGCATGTCAATGATGACGCGGGGGAAGGTCAGCCCCTGGCTCTTATGGATTGTCAGCGCCCACGCGAGCCGCAGGGGATATTGGGTGAATGTGCCCAGTATCTCCTCCTCGATTTTCTTGGTTTCACGGTCGTAACGGTAACTGACATTCTCCCACACCTCGCGGCTGACGGTGTGGGTCTGGCCGTTCTCCAGCTCCACTTCAAGGTTGTTTTCGGAGATTGAATGGATTTTGCCGATGGTGCCGTTGACCCACCGCTTTTCGGGGTCATTCCTGACAAACACCACCTGCGCCCCCACTTTAAGCTCCAGCACCAATGGCACCGGGAGGGAGTTCTCCGGGAACTTGTCGCGTATCTTCCCCTCGAATGTGTGGAGCTTACGCCTGAGTCGGCTGAGCCTGGTGTTGTTTATCGCGTCGACGGTGTCGCGTTTCGGGGCGAGTGTCATCGTGAACTCCTTCTGCTTCTCTGGGGAGGCCGCCTCGGGGTCGACCCTGCCGTTGAGCATCTGCAGGTCTTCGGCCGAGACAGCCCCCAGCCTCATGCGGTCGAGCATGCTTATGAACAGGCTGTCTGACTGGCGGTAGACCTTCTGCAGCTCGATGGGGACAAGGGCGAACTCCCTGAACACCCGTGCCGAAAAGAAATAGAGGTTGGGGTAGTGGTCCCGGAAGATGTCTCGCATCTCTGAGGTCACCACCGGTTCGAGCTGGAAGATGTCGCCCACCAGAAGAAGCTGCTTCCCTCCGAACGGCTCGCGGAACCGCCCGGAGTAAAGCCTCAGCACCTTGTCTATGAAGTCGATGATGTCGGCCCTGACCATCGAGACCTCGTCGATTACAATCAGTTCGAGCTCGCGGATGAGCTTCTGTTGCTCGGAGGTGTGTCTGAGCCGCTGGCGCAGGTTCCTCACCTGCAGTTCAGGGTCGTCGGGCAGCAGGGGCTTGAAGGGGAGGTGGAAGAAGGAGTGGAGGGTGACGCCCCCGGCGTTCACGGCGGCGATGCCGGTGGGGGCCAGCACCACAGTGCGCTTCTTCGTGTTCTCAACTATATGACGCAGGAAAGTTGATTTCCCGGTGCCCGCCTTCCCGGTCATGAATACCGACTGGCGGGTGTAGGAAATCAACTTCCAGATATCCTGAAATTCAGGATTGTCAAGGTCTATGGTCTGCGACAATCTCTATAAGTGTCTTGGGTTTGACAATCAACAGGGGGGGATCAGAAACGGTAGCCGACGGTGGCCACGATCTGTGAGCTGTTGTCGGTCAGCTTGGCTGTCGGCGCCTGGGTCCAGACCCCGTCATCGACGAAGGGGGTGAAAGCGTTGAACGTCGACGTGCGGTGCTTGTTGACGTAAGCCAGGTCGAAATAGAAACCGCTTACCTTGTATCCCAGGCCGCAGGTGATATACTGTGTGGCGTTGTTGACGTTGTAAGACGGGTTCATCCCGGCGGTGGAAATCTCCATCCCCGACTTGTTGAGGTCGGTGTTGGCATTCTCAAGCTCGCTTCCTGAGGCGGTGGAGGTGTGGCTGTAGCCCGCGCGCAGGGAGAGCTGCGGGGTGAGGCGATACTCCGCACCGATTCTGATGGTGCTTGTCCCCTTGTAATAGCGGGCGATGTTTTCGTTGTTGAAGGTCATAGCCTCCCCGCTGTTGTATTTGAGCTTCATGTCGCCGTAAGCGTCATACTGGTAGTCAACGCTGAGGATGGCCCTCCCGCCAATCACACCGGCCACACCGGCCATAAGTTTCCAGGGGGTGTGGAGGGCGAACTGGTAGTTATCCAAGGGGGTCGACTCTGAACCGCTGAATTTGTAATTGGGATTCGCTGTGGAGAAGTTGAAGGCAGTGGATCCGTAGCTCGACGAGCTGATGGAATAATAGGTGGGCGTATGCACGGCGATACCGATTCGCAGCTCGTTTATGGGTTTGATGATGGCACCCACTTTGAAGTTCGCGCCGCTACCCGACAGCCTCCTGAAAGAAGAGAGTTCCGAATAGTTGGCTGTACCGAGCTGGTAAGTGGATGTCTCCGTTTGCTCAGACTCCTGTTTTACTGGTACAAGTGCATTGTTGATTTGTTCGTTGTAACGGTATTCCTGAGTGTAGTCGAGGTCTGTAATGCCGACACCGATTCCCCAGTACACCAAATTCATTATACTTCCTCCGAGGCTGATATTATATTCATCTGCGTGTCCTTTCTCTCGAATAAGAAAGTCGGAAGTGCCGTAAGAAGGAATTGCTTTGCCTTTGTCATCTACATAATCGTATTGCCACATTCCCCGGTATTGATCACTTTCATATACACCCCCATCAGCGGCATAAGTTTCTGGGTGAATCATTCCAGAATTGTAGTAGAGGATGCTCATCCAATCGGGAGCATTGTAGTCGTAGTTGTCATATGGATAGAGAGGTTTTCTGTTTGCATCCTCCATCCACAGCAGAGCGGGGTCAACCCCGTCGGTTATCGAGGCGATGTAGTTCGACAGGGAGGTCTGCATGTTGCTCATCCCGCCGGTGTAGGTGCGGTTGAAACGATACAGGCGGTTGTATGTGAAGCCCCATGAGACGCTGTTGTCGCGGTTGGCCCCGAAGAGCATCGTCCCGACATATCCCGCGCTGTTGAGGTTGGCGAGGGTCGACTTCTCGGTGTTGTCGCCTCCGTCCCATTGTGTCTTGTTGGAATTGATGTCAACGCCGAGTGTGAGGCCGATGTCGCTTCCGCGATACATGCCTATACCGGCAGGGTTCTGCCCCACGGCGGATATGTCAGCGCCGAGGGCGGTGAACGCGCCGGCCATTGACATGAACCTTGCCGAGCCGCGCAACTCCGTCTGGGAAAGCTCCATGGCGTTTATCGGGCTTTGGGCGACAGCTCCGGCCGCCGGGATGATGGCGAGGGCTGATATGAGTAACTTCTTCATTTTGAATCGAGGTTGTTCAGTTTTTCTGGAATAATTGATTCAGGAGAGGGGGTGATGGCGAGGGAAGCATCAGCGGCTGCGGTGTCCTCCGCCGCCTCCGGAGCGTCCTCCTCCGCCGGAATATCCTCCGGAACGTCCTCCGCCGGAATGGCTTCCTGACGAACGGTTGGAATTAAAGCTGCCTGAGCGGTTGGAGTTGTTGTATGAGCCGTTGCGGGTCGACTGTGATGAGCCGAAATTGCCCTGGTTGTAATGTCCGTTGCGGTTGCCTGACGGCCTTGCCGAGCCGGAGTTGCCTGTCCCGTAACCGCCGGTGGGCCTTGAGCCTGACGATCCGGTGCCGAAATGGGAGTTGCGGCCTGATGACGAGCCTCCGTAATAGCCACCGGTGGTTCCGCCGACAGAGGCCGGCGGCCGATAGCCCGGGCGTGACGACGAGCCGGGGGTGGCGTGGCCATACCTTCCGCCACGGCCTCCCGACGCTCCGTAGTTGTTGCCGGTAGAGCGCGGACGGTGGGCGGCAGACGGAGACTGGCGGTAATGTGTGACACCCCAATGGCCCGGGTAGTACCCGGGGTAATATCCGGGGTAACCCCACGCCCAGGAGGGAGATGTCCATCCCCAACCCCAGCTCCAGGAGGGATAGTCCCATCCCCACCAGGGGTTGTACCAGTAATAGGGGTTGCGCCAGCCGTAATAGGGCCACCCCCAGGTGTTGTGATAGCTGTAATATCCATATGGATAGCCCGGCCCGAAGTTTATGCTTAGGGCTGTCTGCGGGCTGTCGTTGTATCCGGCGTCATACCCCGAGTTGTATCCGGCGTTGTATATGTCGGCATAGGAGGTGCCGTCAACTGCAGCTCCTCCCTGGGCGGCCAACGCCTCTTTGGCCACCTCCGAGCCGCCGAAGCGGGCCAGGTAATCGGTGGCCGACATCTCCTCGAAATCCCTCAGGGAAATCGAGTCGGGCTGTTCGGCATAATACCCTCCGCGACGGTTGTACTCGTCGACGTCACGGGTCGAGCCTCCGGTGGGCAGGTATGAGTCTGCCGGCCTGAAATCGCCGACGCTGTCCCAGGGCACATAGGCCGCCCCGTCGTAATAATACATCCCTGAAGCGGGGATGGGGGTGGCTTTTGCCGGTTGCGCGGCCTTGGCGGGAACAGGCTTCGGGGCCTCTTTCTTCGCCTTGGACGCGTCGTAATACAGGTCGTCGTCGTAATATCCCTGGGCTGACGCCAGGATTGCGGAGGCGCAGAACGCCGCCGGTATGACCAGGGCTTTTGGCAGGAGCGCCGACAGTCTTCCCGCCGATATGGATTTGAGAGTTTTCATATACAGTCTGTTTCTTTCTGCTTAGACTCGGAAAAAACCGGTGAGTTTAATCCGTTACAATGCCTATGATTCACAAAGATACGCTTTTCTTGTGAAAGTGGCAAATTTTACACATCCTGATTTGCCGGGAAGCGAGGGCGGAAGGTCGTTGGCTGATGTCTCCGGGGGCTGAAAACAACGACCCGGAAGAGTGGATTGCTCGATTCTTCCGGGTCTGTGTCTCTTTGTTGCGGCCTGGCGTGAGAGTCAGACCTTCGTCAGGGTCAATCCCTTACTCTTGGCTTCATGTCATATGAGGTCATCGCGATGGTGAAGCCCCAGTAGATGAATGCGAGTGCCGAGAGGAATGAAACCATCATCATGTCCTGTGCCCAGCCAGCCTCAAGGAAGAAGAAGCCGATCAGGAGCAGCAGGATGCCGTTGATGAGGTACATCCACCAGTAGCTGTGGGAACGGCTCGAGACCGAAGCGATAATCGATGCCACGCCCCAGAAGATGAACACGATGGCGAGGAAGTAGGGGAACACGATTTCAGAGAGAACGACGGAGCGGACAAGAAGGAAACCTACGAACATGTCAATCACGCCTCCGCATATCCACCATCCCCATCCTCTGGGCCGGTTGACTCCGGCTGCAACACATAGCTGGACGATTCCGGCCATGATCAGGAGCCATCCGAAAATCTGGGATGCCACGGCGAATCCGGCTGCCGGCCAGAACCAATAGGCGAAACCGCCGAGTACGAGGAGAATCCCCACGACGAGGACAATCCACCAGTATTTGGTCTGTCCCCAAAAGTTTAATGATAAGGCTTTCATAATATTTGGTTTTTGAAACAGTTGTTGTGTAGTTTGTTTTGTGATATTATAACAATGGTTAATCTCAAATGGTTGGTGGATTCCCCCGAATTTTGTAATTTTGCATTGTCCTTTCAGTTAAGGATATGCGGCTGCCCCGTTCAAGGATGCGCGGCTGTGGAAAACAGACAAAACATATTTCCCCCTTGATATATCCCGATTCTTTTGAAAACAAGACGGGCTTCAATGCCGTCAGGACCAGAATAGCTGAATTGTGCACATCCGCCGCAGGCCGCCAAGAGGTGGCCGCGATGGCGTTTATGACAGACTTCGCCGCCATCTCCGAGGCGCTCGGGGCCGTCGACGAGATGGCCCGCGCCATATCGGCCGACGGGGGATTCTCGCTCGGTGCGGTCCCCGACCTTGCCGGGTCGCTCGCCCGTGCCCGTGCCGAAGGGGCTTTTCTCCCTGCCGAGGAGTTCCTGCTGGTCGCCAAGTCGTTGGCCACAGCTTCCGAGGTTTCGCGGTTCTTCACGGGTGAACCCTCAGGTGAGGATGAAGAGGATGGCGAAAGCCGCCGCCCATATCCTCTGCTGTCGGCCCGCGCCGCTGTTCTTGACCCACTCCCGTTGCTGGCGGGGGAGATCGGCCGGGTGATTGACCAGTACGGGAATGTGCGCGACAACGCCTCCCCCGAGCTTGCCGGAATCAGGTCGGAACTCTCGCGTATCTCAGGCACCGCCAACGCGATTCTGCGCCGTGTGATGGCCCGCGCCGTCGAGGAGGGGCTGCTCGATTCCGACGCCGCTCCTTCGGTTCGCGACGGCCGTCTTGTCATCCCCGTGCCCCCGATGAACAAGAGGAGGATTCAAGGTATCGTACACGACCAGTCGGCCTCCGGCAAGACCTACTTCATCGAGCCGGCCGAGGTGGTGGAGGTCAACAACCGTCAGCGTCAGCTCCAGTTGGATGAGCAGCGAGAGATTGCCCGCATACTCACCCTTCTCACCGCCTCGTTGCGCCCGTATATCCCTGTGCTGGCCGAGAACACCGCCCGGCTGGGATGGTTTGACTTCGTGCAGGCCAAGGCGAGCTATGCCGCCGAGACCGGCGGCATGATGCCTCGACTGGCAGATATCCCCGAGCTGGAGTGGTTCCACGCCGTCCATCCTGTCTTGCTGCTTTCGTTGAGGGCCAAAGGGAAGGAGGTGGTGCCGCTCGACATCCGGCTGACACCCTCCGAACGAATCCTTGTCATCTCCGGCCCGAATGCCGGAGGAAAGTCAGTGTGCCTCAAAACCGTCGGCATAATCCAGTATATGACCCAGTGCGGGGTGCTCCCGCCGCTGTATGAGAATTCACGCATGGGTGTCTTCGAGGATGTCTTCATCGACATCGGTGACGACCAGTCTATTCTTGACGACCTCTCTACTTACTCCTCCCATCTCCGCAACATGAAGCTGTTCCTCAAGAACGGACGCGCGGGGTCGCTGATGCTGATTGATGAGTTCGGCGCGGGAACGGAGCCTCAGATTGGAGGGGCTATGGCCCAGGCGATTCTCGGTTCGCTCAACTCGCTGGGCGTCTGGGGGGTGGTTACGACCCACTTCCAGAACCTCAAGCTGTTCGCCCGCGACACCGACGGCCTTGTCAACGGTTCGATGCTTTATGACCGCCAGCACCTGCGTCCACTTTTCCGGCTTGCCATCGGTTCGCCGGGCAGCTCGTTCGCCCTGGAGATAGCCCGCACTGCCGGGTTGCCCCGTGAGGTGATTGACAATGCCCGCGAAATCGCCGGTTCCGATTATGTCAACCTTGACAAATACCTCCTCGACATTGCCCGCGACAGGCGTTACTGGGAGAACAAAAGGCTTGACATCAAGCGGAAGGAGAAGCAGCTTGAACAGACCCTCGCCCATTATGAGGAGGATGCCGAGACGCTGAGGGCAAGACGGAAGGAAATCATCGCCGAGGCCCGCGAGGAGGCACGCAGGATTCTCGACTCTTCCAACGCCTCGGTCGAACGCGCCATCCGCGAGATTCGTGAGGCCCAGGCCGACAAGGAACGTACACGCCAGGCGCGCGAAAAACTGTCACAGGAGAAGCAGCAGCTCTCTGACCGCCTTTCTGACGGGAAGGATGATTCTGAAAACAGCCTGCTCAAAAAAGCCCCAAAACCAAAGCACCGGAACAATGCCGCCAAGGAAAACCGCCAGGGCGGCGAGCCGCTGAAACCAGGCGACTTTGTGAAACTCGACGGAGGAGGCACTGTCGGCACTATCCTCGAAATCGCCGGAAACAATGCCGTATGCTCTTTCGGCATGTTGAAGACAACTGTTAAAGTTCAGCGTCTCTCCCGCACGATGGCGAAACCTGCCTCGGGAGCCAAGTCCGCGTCATTCCTCAGCCGTTCGACCACCGATTCCCTGCGTGAGCGCCAGCTCTCTTTCCGTTCCGAAATCGATGTCAGGGGTATGCGCGCCGATGAGGCATTGCAGGCTGTCACATACTTCATTGATGACGCGATACAGTTTCAGCAGTCACCCGTCAGGATTCTCCACGGCACCGGCACCGGGGCATTGCGTCAGGCGTTGCGCCGTTATCTCGACACTGTCCCCGGGGTTACCTCATATTCCGATGAGGATGTGCGCTTCGGAGGAGCAGGCATCACCGTCGTCAACCTCCGTTAATCTCGATGTTATGATAGAGATTTTCTCCACCCGTTTCGGTGACTTGACTGTAGGCTGTCACCAGGGGGAGGTGTGTCTGTGTGACTGGACATCATCCCGCCGTTACCAAGGCCATCTTGCAGCCCTGAAAAAGAAAATTCCGGACATCGAAACCTGCCATAAAGATGACCGGACGCTTTTTGAGGCTGTTGTCCGATGGATAGAAATGTATCTGGAGGGCAACCGGGAGCTTCCCGCGTTTAAAATCGGAGCGGTCGGCACGGAATTCCAGAAAAAAGTGTGGCACCAAATATCCGCCATCCCTTACGGCGAAACGCTCACCTATTCCGCCCTTGCCTCCGCCATAGGATGTCGGCCGGCCATCCGGGCGGTTGCCTCAGCCTGTGCCTCCAACCCTGTCTCCCTCCTTGTCCCCTGCCACCGGGTAATCGGTGCCGACGGTTCCCTCACCGGTTACGCCGGTGGCCTCCCCGTGAAGACCGCCCTCCTCCAGCTGGAACACACCGGATGTCTGAATGTGTGAGGTTCAGGTGTTGCCCCCCCCAAAAAAAGTTTGTCATAGCTGATTGGATATTTTATTTGCGATATGCAGGTTGAAGGCGTGAAAAAACAAAAATATTATCTCTTCATTGACGAATGCGGAGATCATAATCTCGCAAGGTTTGACCCGGGTTTTCCTGTGTTCACTTTATGCGGAATTCTTGTGTCACGTCAGAATCTCAAGGCTTTGAACAAGGCGTTTGAGGACTTGAAGATGGAAATATTCGGTACAAGAGAGGTGATAATCCATTCAGTTGATATTCGCAAATGGCGTGGCCCCTTTTCTGTGCTCGCGGATGAGGTTCTGAGAGTGAAGTTTTTTGAAGGCATAGAAAAGAATATTAAGCAGGAATGGAGCTTATGTGATTGTTAGTTGCACGATATTGAAAGAACAGCTCAGTAAATTTTGTGTGCGTGGTGAAGAAGATGATGTTTATGGGCTTTCGTTGTCATATCTTATTGAAAGAAGCATTTTCTGCGTTGACAACAATATGCACGGAGAACTGCCTGAAATTTCAATAGTTGTGGAACGGCGTGGTAAGAAGGAAGATACAAAACTCCTCAACTATTACAATGGATTACGCAATCGTGGCACCAAATGGGTCTCGCCAGAGCGGCTGAGGGCGCGGATAAACGATTTTGGATTCAAAAACAAGAAAGACAACGTCGTCGGATTGCAGATAGCAGATTTAATAGCTTATCCGGTGACGATACATTTGCTTCATCCTAAAAGATATAACCCGTCATACGAAGCGGTAAGGCATAATATCTTCCAGGACAATGGTGTGTTATTGGGACAAAAGGTGATTCCCCACTGAAATAAAAAAGAGCGGCCTTTTGGCTGCTCTTTCCGACCGGGCGAAACCGATCCCTAAAATCGTTGCTCGCGCAAGCGAAGTATTTCCTTGATTACAAGGGGAAACTACCCTTTGTGATTGCAAAGATAGTAATTATTTTGCTCATTCACAAAATTTGAACGTCATATTTGACTGAAAAGTTTGAGGAAAGATTCCCCGAAAGATTCCAACAAGAAGTGCAACTGGCTTCTTGTTGGAATCTTTTCCGGGGAAAAATAAGCCTTGAAACGCTGATTTTTACCTGTCAGTGAGGTGCTTTTACGGAATTTTCACTACCTTTGTATTTGGATTGAGGCAACTCTTTCCTCGACATTTTGAAATAATAAGAAGCGTTATGCTTATCTTGTGAATTGGAAACGTAGGAAATTTCACAATTACACACAAGGGTGGCATAGTGGTTCTCACGCTATAGCGTGGGCTGCTATTACTACATTCGTGTGTACGGGTTTCCTACGACCCCCAATTCAGAACGTGGCATTTGCAGTTCCACGCTTCTGCGTTGTTAACGGCTTAATAGGAACCAAAAGAGCCACTTAAATAAGAAGAATGAAAAAGGTTTTAATCACATTAACTATGCTTTTTGCTATAATCGATATTATGGCACAAGAGCATCTTTCTTTCAAGGGTATTCCTATTGAGGGGAGTATGACGGCTTTCTGCCAAAAACTCAAAGCAAAAGGATTTACCCAAATGGGTAGCGACAACAACTTGACAATGTTTACAGGCGATTTTACAGGCAGACCGGCCACAGTTGGTGTCGGTGCTACCGATGATGGCAAAAGTGTTCACTCCGTTGTCGTGATATTCGATGAAAGTAGGGAATGGAATACACTTGTAAGTACCTATGATTATTATAAAGGCTTATATATCCGTAAATATGGTGAGCCTGTTGCTTGCCGGGAAAATAATCCGAGCCGTGAGGACAGCAACATTTCTCTCATGTACGAATTAGGGCAAGGCACTGTTACATATGCAAGCGCATGGAGTGTCACTGGTGGAACTATTGAATTATCAATCGAAAAAGCTGGTTATACTGATGGTGTTGTTGCTATTCGATACCGTGATGCTCAAAATGTAGAAACTAAAATCCAAAAAGATTTGGAAGATATTTAATAATCGACGTAAGACATTAGAGCCTTGACTACTATTTGGTTAACGCTCTAATGCCAACTTATGATATGACAAATAATTATCATTGAAATTATCATTGAAGATGAAAAAGTGGCTTATCTATGTGCTTGGTATAATCACAGGAATTGTACTGACATTTGCTTTTGCATTTTGCGTTAATCTATCTAATAATTCGGGGATTATAGGACTTGAAATGTTTGAAGAACCCGGAGAGGATATGGAGTACACTCAGTTTGAGGTATTCCAAGTATTGGATTCTGGATGTGCATTAGCTAACGCAGATGACACTTTTGACGCAACAGTTTTCATTATACCTGATGATAAACAACAATTCTATGATAATCAAAAAATCGTTCTTAAAAATGATCAGTGCGCTCAACGTGTGGGAACTTACAGGTATAGCACTAAAAAGGGAATAGAGAAAACAGTTCCCGCTGTTAAAATCATTGATGGTGTAGAATCGAAATCAAATAAAACGATTGCGGCTAAAAACAACTCCGGAAAGACTTTGTTTGATAAACCGGGAGAGTGTGTTAGCCGCAAGAATTTCGAGGTACAAAAGGTTTTGGAATCAGGAGATGCTATTGCGTTGGAAGTTACAGAAACTCTTTCGGGATATGTGCTCACATCAGATTTAGAGGTCTTGATATTAGCCCAAGATGGTAGTAATTTCTATAATAATCAAATAGTGAAAGCTCCTCAAGGAAAATGCGCAAGGCAAATTGGGAATTATAAATATCAGCGTTATGGAACAACGAAAGTTATTCCTATAATTGCATTCAAATGAGCTGTGTATACACCACACCAATAACCCTTGTGACAATCAACTACATCATTAAAGTTCAGTAATGTCACTCGCGCCTATAATATTCCTGATTTGTTTGATGTTCTGGATTGCCTATCTTATTTATGTCAAACAAAAAGAACGGAAACTTATTGAACTGGTCACGCCAATAACTCGTGGAGAGTGGTCAGAACGTAGAGTGATACTGAATTTATTGAAGGAAGGCATCAATCCGAAAGCGATATTCCACGACTTATATATTCGAAAACCAAGTGGAGAGTACACGCAGGTAGATATAGCCGTCGCAACTAAAGCTGGCATTATTGTTTTCGAAGTAAAAGATTATAGCGGCTGGATTTTCGGCAACGAACATCAAAGATATTGGACACAAATATTGGCATATGGTAAAGAAAAGCATCGCTTTTATAATCCCGTTATGCAGAATGCTGGGCATATACAAGCTATCAGACGATGTTTGCCACAAAATCCCGGCATCCCAATCTATTCAGTAATAGTATTCTTTGGAAGCAGCGAGTTTAAAAATATTACTTGTAATGCAGACAATACTTTTATAATTTATCCTCATTCTATTCGTCAGGTGGTTTCTGAAATCTTGAGACAGCCTGATGCAAACTTCGGTAATAAATATGAGATAATGGGCTTATTTACCAAGGCCGTTCAAAACGGCAATGACCCTGTGATTGTTGAATGTCAAATTAATTCAGCAGCATATTATGGTCGCAACAAGCCTCATTCTGCATACACCCCATCGCTTACTTCATTATTCTGTTTCAGGATGTTCTCACACAAAAGGAGATTTTGGTAATCAGGTCATATGGAATTTTAGTGTCACGTCAGAATCTCAAAGCTTTGAATAAAGCATTTGAGGACTTGAAGATGGAAATATTTAGAACAAGAGAGGCGATAATCCATTCAGTTGATATTTACAAATGGTGTGGACTCCTTTCCGTTCTCGCGGTTATTTTTCCCATAGGGTTGCGGAAGATTTTCCGGGGAATTTTGGGAAAACAGAGATATATTTCGTAAATTTGCGTGTTAAACAACAGCTAACGATATATTCCCTAAATATACAAGACCGACAATGAAGTTCACTGTATCCAGCCGGGCCTTGTACTCGACTCTCTCGGGAGTCAGCAAGACCATCAATTCCAAGAATACCCTGACGGTTCTCGACAATTTCCTCCTGGAAGTTGACGCCGAGAAGGAGTTGCTGACCGTGACGGCCTCCGACACCGAGAACACTCTGGTCGCCCGTCTGGCAGTAAGCCAAGCCGACGAAAGCGGACGCTTCCTCGCCAACGCCAAGCGTCTCTGTGACATAGGCAAGGAGCTTCCCGCCGTTGATGTGGAAATTTCGGTTGACCTCGATTCCCTGGCGATGCAGATTGACTTCCCCGGCGGAAAGTTCGACCTCGTGGCCCTCGACGCCAACCAGTATCCTGTCAGCAGCGACCCCCTCGCCGAGATTTCCGCCACTGACGGTGATGTCCCCGCCGAGCTGCTTCTCCCCTCGTCTATGCTGATGGCGGGTATTGAAAACACCATGTTCGCCGTGGCCACCGACCAGATTCGTCCCCAGCTGATGGGTATCCTCTGGGATGTCAAGCCCGACGGCATCATATTCGTGGCCACCGACACCCGAAAGCTGGTCAAGTATGAGAACAAGACCGCGGCTCCCGGCATCGAACGTCGTCTTATCCTCCCCCTCAAGCCTGCCGTGCTGCTCAAGCAGCTCCTCGCCAAGGAGGAGGATGTGAAGGTGGTGCTGACCGACAAGTCCGCCACATTCACCACCGAGAAGCTGACCCTCTCCTGCCGTCTCATCAAGGGGAACTTCCCCCCCTACGAGAGGGTGATTCCTGCCGACAACCCCTACGTGGCCACCTTTGACCGCGAGTCGATACTTACCGCCGTCCGCCGTGTCAGCGTCTGCGCCGACCCCGCCCACGGTCTGATGAAACTCCGTTTCACCCACGGTCTGCTCGAAATAAAGGTTGATGACACGAGCCATTCCACCTTTGCCGTCGAGAAAGTGCCTTGTGACTACAACGGGCGTGACATCGTCATCGGTTTCTCCGCCGGGTATCTCATCGAGATATTCAACACCCTCCCCACCGAGAACATCCTGATGAAGCTCGCCGATCCCTCCCGTCCCGGAGTGTTCGTGCCCGATGAGAACGCCGAGAACACCGAGCTGGTGATTATCCTCATGCCGATGACCGTCCAGGACTTCTGATTCCTGTCGTCATCCCAATGATTGGAGAGGCCGACAGGCCGCTACCGCTACGCGGGTAGCCGCCATTCCGCCTGTTCCATAGAAAACAAACTGAAAACAAACTCCCATTCTGCGCGCCTGATTCCGGAAAGTCTCGGGCGCGCGTGATAAGATAATGAAACTCAACCTCGAAAGACCGGTGATGTTCTTCGACCTGGAGACCACCGGAACAGACATAATGCGTGACCGTATTGTCGAGATTTCGATGATAAAGGTGATGCCCGACGGCACCGATGTGCAGCGCACTGTCCGTGTCAACCCCGGATGCCCCATCCCGGCCGAAGCCACTGCCATCCACCATATAACCGATGAGGATGTGGCCGACAAACCCGCTTTCAGGGAGATTGCCGCAGGTCTGGCCGACAGCTTCTCGGGATGTGACCTCGCCGGTTTCAATTCCAACCGCTTCGACATCCCCCTCCTGGCTGAGGAGTTCGCCCGCGCCGGGATAGATTTCGACTTCTCCGCCGCCCGTTTCATCGATGTGCAGACCATCTTCCATAAGAAGGAGCAGCGCACACTCTCGGCAGCGTACCGCTTTTATTGCAGCAAGGAACTTGAAGGGGCTCATTCGGCCAACGCCGACACCCGCGCCACCTATGAGGTGTTGATGGCGCAGCTCGACCGTTACGAAGACCTTCCCAACGATGTGGCGTTGCTTTCGGAGTACTCCGCGCAGAACAAGAATGTAGACCTTATGGGGCGTCTGATATATGACGACCTGCGCCGTGAGGTCATCAACTTCGGAAAATACAAAGGGCAGCTCGCCGCCGATGTGTTGCGCCGCGACCCGGGCTATTTCAGCTGGATTCAGCAGGGAGACTTCCCCTCCAACACCAAACGTGCCTTCATGGCCATCAAACTCCGCGCCCAGAAGCGCTGAATGTCCTCCGGAAACATTATGGAGAAATATCTCGCAGGAAAACATATAGTGCTCGGCATCACCGGGGGAATCGCCGCATACAAGTCGGCGATGCTCCTGCGTCTGATGATCAAGGCCGGAGCCGAGGTGCAGGTGGTGATGACCCCATCGGCCAAGGAGTTCATCACCCCCGTTACCCTGTCGGCCTTGAGCGGCAAGCCGGTCGTCAGCGAGTTTTTCACGGCCAACAGCGGGGAGTGGCACAGCCATGTCGACCTCGGCCTGTGGGCCGACGCTATGGTCATAGCCCCGGCGACGGCATGCACCATCGGCAAGATGGCCAACGGTGTGGCCGACAACATGCTGGTCACCACCTACCTTTCGTCTAAAGCCCGTGTGTTTGTGGCCCCGGCGATGGACCTCGACATGATGGCCCACCCCTCGACGGTCGAGAACCTCAGACGTCTGCGCAGTTATGGCAACATAATAATAGAACCTGCAGAGGGGGAGCTTGCCTCCCATCTCATCGGGAAAGGGCGTATGGAGGAGCCTGAGAACATCCTGAAAGTCCTCGAGGATTATTTCCGTCGTCAGGTGTCACCCTCCCCCCTCACCGGGAAAAAGGTGCTGGTGACCGCAGGGCCGACCCGCGAGAAGATAGACCCCGTCAGGTATATCTCCAACTATTCCACCGGGAAGATGGCATACGCCATATCCGACGAGCTAGCCTCCCGTGGGGCGGATGTGACGGTTGTGTCAGGGCCGGTATCGGTAAATGCTTCGGAACCGTCGGTAGAAGTGATCGGCGTGGAGTCGGGCCGTGAGATGGCCGCCGCCTGCGAGGCCCGTTTCCGGGATGCCGACATCGCTGTGATGTGTGCAGCCGTGGCCGACTACACGGTGGAGAATCCCTCCGAGGTGAAACTTAAACGGGAGGGAAACCTTCCCCCCGAGATAAAACTGGTCAAGAATCCCGACATCGCCCGTATGCTCGGTGAGATGAAGGCCCCGGGGCAGATGCTTGTGGGGTTCGCCCTTGAGACCGACAACGAGGCCGACAACGCCCTCGACAAGATGGAGCGCAAGAATCTCGACATGATTGTCCTCAATTCCTTGCGCGACAAAGGAGCGGGGTTCGCCACCGACACCAACAAGGTGACGGTTTTCACCCGGGGCAATGCTGTAGCCGAGGAATTTCCATTGAAGTCAAAACGGGAAGTGGCCGCCGACCTGGCCGACATCATAGAGCGGCGGTTTGGCTGACCGTGATGACGTCATTCCGTCATTCCGTCATTCTGATTCGTAATGAGGGCGCGTCCACAGACCTTTCTCTCATCTGACTCTCTCTAAAACAAACCCGATGAAACATCTGTTTTCAAAGAAACGACTGCCAGGCTTGCATATCCTCAGGGGTATTCTGCCGTCGGCCATCTGCCTGATCGTCATGTTTTTCGCGTCGGGCCGGAAGGGCTGCGCGCAGGAGCTTAACTGCCAGGTGGATTTCAACACCGACCAGATACAGTCAACCAACAAAAGTGTGTTCGAGACCCTGAAAGAGGCGGTCACGGAGTACATGAACGAGACCCATTTCACCAATCTCCAGTTCACCACCAACGAGCGCATAGACTGCCGGATGTTCTTCACCATCAAGGAGTACACCGACAACAAGATGGTGGGTGACCTGCAGGTGCAGGTGTCGAGGCCGGTCTACAATTCAAGCTATACGACCACGCTGCTCAACTTCAAGGACAACAAGATAGAATTCGAATACCAGGAGGGGGAGCCGCTGACTTTCAGCCTCAACACGATGGAAAGCCAGCTGACGGCCATCCTGAATTTCTACGCCTACCTCTTCATCGCCATCGACAGCGACTCATTCGCCCCCAACGGCGGCCAGCCGATGTTCGACCAGCTGGCGCAGATAGTCCAGATGGCCCAGTCTTCGGGCGAAAGCGGCTGGAAGGCGTTTGAAGACAAACGCAACCGCTCGGCCGTGTTGTCGGTGTTCACCGACCCCTCCACGTCGGTGCTTCGCCGCATGCTCTACGACTACCACCGCCTCGGCCTCGACGAGATGGCTCTTTCCCCCGACAAGGGGAGGGCCAAGATTACCGACACCCTCGACGGCCTGACGGCTGTCATGGATGTGGACGGCATGTCGGTCGGGCTGTCCATATTCAAGGATGCCAAACTTGACGAGCTGGTGAACATCTACACCAAGGGGTCGCAGACCGAGCGTGACAAGGTGGTAGAGATACTGACCCCGATTTATCCCACTGAGATGAAGCGGATAAACATGATAAAAGCGGGTACCAACAAGGAACAGTAACAGATACGCGACGATGATAGAGAACCTCCACATATCGAACTACGCGCTGATTGACCGGGTGGATATCGCTTTCCATCCGGGCTTCAACATCATAACAGGTGAGACCGGTGCCGGAAAGTCTATAATGCTGGGCGCGCTGTCGCTCCTGCTCGGAGGTCGCGCCGACACCAAGGCTGTCCGCGACCCGAAAGTGAAGTCGGTCATCGAGGCCACATTCTCGGTCAAGGGATATGGTTCGCTTGAGGCTGTATGCAACGAGAACGATGTCGACTGGGATCCTGAGCATATAATCCTGAGGAGGGAAATAGCTCCCGGAGGGAGGTCGAGGGCGTTTGTCAACGACACCCCTGTCACCGTCGCCGTGCTGCAGGCAATCGCCCTGCAGCTTGTCGACATACATTCCCAGCACCAGAACCTCCTGCTGGTTTCCCCCCCATACCAGCTAAGGGTGATTGACTCCCTGGCCGGGAACAGCGACCGTCTGAAGAAGTTCGCCGAGGTTTATGGCCGCTACCGCCAGGCTGTGAAACATTACCAGCTGACGCGGCGCAACATCGAGCAGGCCCGGGATGAGGAGGAGTATCTCCGTTACCAGTACCAGCAGCTTGCCGACGCCCGCCTGGAAGCGGGGGAGCAGGACAATCTCGAACGTGAGCGGGAGGTGCTGATAAACATGGCCGACATCAAGGATTCGCTGCGCCGCCTCCTTGAGGCCCTTGGTGACGGTGAGGAGAATGTCGACACCCTGCTCAAGACCGCCACCGACGAGGCCGACTCCCTTACCGACCTCCTGGAGGGCACGGAGGGGATAACCGAACGGCTGCAGGTGCTGAGGGTGGAATGCCAGGACATTTACCAGACATTCTCAGACGCCGACCGGCAGCTTTCGGCCGACCCCAGGGAGATAGAGGCCGTCGAGGAGCGTCTCAATGAGATTTACGACCTCGAACGCCGCCACAAGGTAGACTCCGTGGAGGCTCTGATAGAGATTCGCGACAAGATGGAGGAGAAACTGCGCAGCATTGACCTGGGCGATGAATCGCTCCATGCCCTCGGGCTTGCCGCCAAGAGAGCCAAGAAAGAGGCCCTCGACCTGGCGCGTGAGATTTCGGCCGTCAGGAAAGAGACGGCGGTGGAGTTCGCCCGGATATTGAGGGAGCGGGCGTTGCCGCTTGGCATGAAGAATCTCCAGGTTGAGGTCGCCGTCAAGGAGACCGAGCTGACCGCCACAGGCATCGACTTCATCGAATTCCTCTTCGCGTTCAACAAGAACCAGCAGCCGATGCCGGTTGGCAACACAGCCTCCGGCGGTGAAATCTCCCGCCTAATGCTTTCGATAAAGTCGATAGTCGCCGACAAGATGCAGCTGCCGTCAATCATATTCGACGAGGTTGACACCGGTGTGTCGGGCGATGTGGCCAACCGCATGGGTGAGATGATGCATGAGATTTCCCGCAACATACAGGTGATGGCCATCACCCACCTCCCGCAGGTGGCCGCCCAGGGCAACGCCCATTACAAGGTGTTCAAGGAGGACACAGACACCTCAACCGTAACCCGTGTGAGGGAACTGTCCGATGATGAGCGTGTTGACGAACTGGCCGTGATGCTGTCGGGGTCGGCTGTCAACGATGCCGCCCGTGCCAACGCCCGCTCTCTGCTCGGATTATGATATCAATGAGAAAAACAAACCGCGATGCTTGAAAAAAACGAATATATTTTTGGCCTCAGGGCTGTGATTGAGGCCATTGAGGCCGGTAAGGATATCGACAAGGTGCTTGTAAGGAAAGACCTGTCAGGCGACCTCGCCAAGGAGTTCTTCGAAGTGGCGAGGCGCTACGGGGTGGTTTTGCAGCGCGTGCCCGCAGAGCGCATCGACCGTATCACCCGCAAGAACCACCAGGGGGTGCTGGCCATACTTTCGGCTGTCACATACCATTCGCTCGAGAACCTTGTGCCGCAGCTCTATGAGGAGGGTAAAATGCCCTTTGTGGTACTGCTCGACGGGGTGACCGACGTGCGTAACTTCGGCGCGATAGCCCGCACATGCGAGTGTGCCGGTGTCGACGCCATCGTCATTCCCGAGAGGGGAGGGGTGGGTGTCAACGGCGACGCCATGAAGACCTCGGCCGGTGCGCTTAATTACCTTCCGGTCTGCCGCGAGAAGTCGATACTTTCAGCTGTGCGTTTC
This sequence comes from uncultured Porphyromonadaceae bacterium, assembly GCA_947177635.1. Taxonomy (GTDB): domain Bacteria; phylum Bacteroidota; class Bacteroidia; order Bacteroidales; family Muribaculaceae; genus UBA7173. The sequence continues at coordinate 23,533 of CAMWVQ010000003.1, forward strand.
CTCAAGGATAACGGTTACAGCATCGTGTCGGCAACCGAGAAGGGTGCCCGCAACTACACCGAGGGTGATTACACAGGCCCTGTCGGACTGGTCATGGGGGCCGAGGACATAGGTATCTCCCCCGAGATTCTGCGCATTTCCGACACCCTCGCTGCCATCCCCCAGAAAGGCAACATCGGGTCTCTGAATGTCTCTGTGGCAGCCGGTGTGATGATCTATGAGGTCGTCCGCCAGCGAATGTCGGAGTAAGGAGTAAGATGTGGATATAAGGTAATTTGCTATGTGTAAAAAGTATGTGTTAGGTGCGTTGGCCGCTATGGCGGCTTTCAGCGCCGGGGCCGCTCCGTCCGACAGCGACGCGGCGGTGGAGAAGAAGCTGGACCGTACCCCGAAAATCCATGGGGTGTTCCGTGGACGTTACGAGGGGGCGTGGCCTGATTATCAGCAGCGTTTCCAGGTGTGTAACGCCCGGGTCTCGCTGGAGGGGAAAATCCTCGAAGACCTTGACTATTTTTTCCGCGTCGACCTGTGTGACCGTGGAACGATGAAATTCCTCGACGCCTGGGCACGTTGGAAGTTCGCCGGAGAGTTTGCCGTCCAGGCCGGGCGGTTCAGGGTCCCGTTCGGGGTGGATGCGTTCCGCGGCCCCGGCGGATACATCTTCGCCAACCGCTCATTCATCGGCAAAAACATGGCCAACCTGCGCCAGGTGGGTGTTCAGTTGGGATATTACAGTTCAACACTCCCTCTTACCATTGAGGCGGGAATCTTCAACTCATCTACAGCCGCCGACCAGGAGGTCTGGCAGAAAGACCTCGATTATGCCGCCAAGGCATCCTACCGCCTGGGGAATGTCACCCTCTCAGCGGGTTTCCTCTCGATGAAGCCGAAAGGGGTCAGGATGAACATTGTTGACGGCTCGGTATCCTGGAAGGCAGGCAATCTGTTGCTCGAAGGTGAGTATCAGCATCTCGACTATTGCGGTGACGCATACAAGGATGTCAATGCGTGGCTCGCGTTCGCCTCATACGGGATTCCGGTGAACTGGCGCCCGTTCAACCTCTGGAGCTTCCATGGGAGGTTTGACGCGATGACCGACCATTCGACCGGCTCCCCCGATCCGGACGGTTTCCTGGTCACCGATGACGCGGCCCGTCGCCGTATCACGGTCGGCACCTCCCTGGCCTGCAATATCAAGAAGGTTAAGGCGGAAATCATAGTCGATTATGAGAAATATTTCTACGATTCGGGAGTCGTGGCTCCCGTGGGGCAGAATGACAAGATTGTGGCCGAACTGGTGCTGAAGTTCTGAATCCCGTCACATCCGGGGGATGGATTCCCGGCCGGATGGGAAAGTGTCACGGGATGAAGACAACCTGCATACGGCAGTTGCGGCAGTCGAAGTCGAGGCGGAAACGTTTCCCCTCTGACGTGAGATATAGCGGAGAGGGGAGATTTTTCCCCTCTTTGCTTTTCAGGCAGGCTCCAAGCTCGCGCCGCAGACAATATCGTGTCTCCATCACGCGTGTCTCCCCGGAGGGTTTGCCGCATACCTCCAGTGCTTTGGGGACGGAGGCGGCCGGGAGGCCTGTCAGGGATGAATAGAAGTCTGCCGCCACGCGGTTGGCGACATTGTCGTGGCGCGATACCTCGCCCCCTTCGGGGTAACGTATCTCATCAGCCGGTTTTCCGGGCAACTCACGCTTGTGGGTGGTGAGACGGGCAGTCTCGAGCAGTTCTGTGCCTCGCCGTCTCAGCCGGGAGAGGGTGGAGGCGGGGATGAACGACCGGCCACATTCGTCAGTTACGCCGGCGGCGGTGAAGATGGTGTCACCGAGTTTCTCAAGTTCCTTGCGGCGGCGCTCCTCCTGGGGTGTACGGGCCTCCTGACGCTCAGCCTCCTCCGCCACGGTTACCTCCAGGCCCGTCTCATCCTTTATGGAAAGCACCACCTGCGTGTTGCTCCATCTCAGGGTCATGTCTGCCGCGAGTCTCCTTGAGGCTGTCTTCCCTGAGAGTAGGTCGGCGCGCTCCTTGTCAGCGTTGCGGTAAAGCGGAGTGCCCGGCGACACCGTCACATCGCTTGCCGGGAAAAGCCTGTTCCCCTCAATTCGGTTGAGCCTGAATCCCCGGAACTCACCTTCACCGGTGTAGAACCCGAGACCGTCGCCATTGTGCAGCTCCCTGTCGAGTCGCGCCACAATTGCTTTCCCTGCCATCCGTTCCACTTTGCCTACTCTCTCGCCAATCCATTTCGGGGAGTCGAAGGTGGCCAGCGAGCCTGCCGCCGGGGATGGGGTTGTAAGGAAATAGTTGGTGAACCCCCGGTTGAAGCTCAGGGCGGGATCGGGGGTGAAGTTGAGCGAGGACTTCCCGTATGAAGCACGGCGGTAGCGGTCGGGATGTGCCGCGATTATGCGGTCAAGCTGTCTGCGGTATGCGCCGACAACATTCTTGACATACGCCTCATCCTTGAGCCTCCCCTCGATTTTGAGGGAGGTTGCCCCGGCTTCGAGCAACGCCTCGAGATTGTCAAGCCGGTTCATGTCGCGGAGAGACAGCAGGTGCTTCCCCTTGATGATGGTATGCCCGTCGCTGTCTTCGAGGTTGAATTTGAAGCGGCAAACCTGGCAGCATTCCCCACGGTTGGCGCTGCGGCCCGTGATTGCTAAACTCGCCTGGCAGTCGCCGCTGTAGCTGACACACAACGCTCCGTGGACAAACACCTCAAGGTCTGTGTCGACAGCCTCGCGTATCCCCCTTATTTCCTCCAGGGTCAGCTCGCGGGCAAGCACCAGCCGGGTGAACCCGCACTCCTCGAGGAACCGCGCTTTTCCGGCGTCGCGGGTGTCGCATTGGGTCGACGCGTGCAGGGCAATCGGAGGCAATCCCTCCATCCGAGTCAGCGCCATATCCTGGACGATGACCGCATCCACCCCCGCTTTCCACAGTTCCCACAACAGCCGTCTCGCCTCGTCAATCTCATTGTCGTAGATGATGGTGTTGACGGTAACGTAGAGACGTGCGCCGAAGAGATGGGCGTGACGGGCCACGGCGGCAATCTCTCCGAGAGGATTCCCGGCCTGTGCCCTCGCTCCGAAGGAGGATGCTCCCATATAGACGGCGTCGGCTCCGTGGTCGATGGCGGCGATGGCTGTGGCCGCGTCGCGGGCCGGGGCGAGTAACTCTATTTCTGCGGGCTTGGCCGCGTTTATTGTGTCAGTCATTGTGGGTTCAAAATTACAAAAAAGAGGCCAGTCTGGCAATAAAAACCGATTTTAAAGAATTTTCTAAAGGTTTCGTGACCACCGTAACCGACTTTATTGTTAATTTTGCAATACGATTGCCGTTACCGGCGGTCTCCCCTCAGCCGAGGGGCTTTCTGATTGATAACAACAGACTAACATACGTTTCATTTATGAGTCTTTTTGCAAGATTGACTGCGAGGGCCAAAGACAACCTCCGCAAAATCGTGCTCCCGGAGGGAGACGAGACAAGGAATCTGACTGCCGCTGACCAGATTCTCTCCGACAATGTGGCGGAAATAATCCTGCTGGGTGATCCTGAGACGATAATGGCCAAGGCGGCCGGACTGGGACTGAAGAACATCTCCAAAGCCACCATCGTGAATCCCGCCGACGAGGCTGTCATCGACAAGTATGCCCCGCTCCTTTTCGAGCTCAGGAAGAAGAAAGGGATGACAATGGAGGAGGCCCGCAAGAAGACCACCGACATACTTTATCTCGGCGCGTTGCTGGTCAAGGCCGGGGATGCCGACGGTATGGTGTCGGGCGCCGTCCACTCCACCGGCGATGTGCTCCGTGCCGCATTCCAGGTAATCAAGACCGCTCCCGGCATCGACACCGTCTCCGGCGCGTTCCTGATGCTTCTTCCCAAGGATTCACCCTACGGTGAGAATGGAATCCTCGTGTTCGCCGACTGCGCTGTCGTGCCTGATCCCGATGCGAGTCAGCTGGCCCAGATAGCCGTCAGCGCGGCTCAGACCGCCGAACGTGTGGCCGGAATCGAACCCCGTGTGGCCATCCTCTCCTTCTCGACCAAGGGGAGCGCGCGCCATGAGAGGGTAGACAAGGTAATCGAGGCGACCCGCATCGCCCACGAGATGGCTCCCGACCTGAAACTCGACGGAGAGCTGCAGGCCGACGCGGCGATGGTTCCCACCGTAGGCGCGCTCAAGGCTCCAGGCAGCGCGATTGCCGGAAAAGCCGACGTGCTGGTGTTCCCCTCCCTCGAAGTGGGCAACATCGCCTACAAGCTTGTGCAGCGTCTGGCAGGCGTTGAGGCCGTCGGCCCCCTCCTGCAGGGTCTCGCCGCCCCCGTGAGCGACCTCTCCCGCGGATGCTCGGCCGAAGACATCTACAAGACCATAATCATGACAGCAAACCAATCAATAAAATAAAACACCCATCAGAAAATGAAGATACTCGTGCTTAACTGCGGCAGCAGTTCTGTCAAATACAAACTCATCGACACCGCCAACGAGGCGGTGCTGGCCGAAGGGGGCGTTGAAAAAATCGGTCTCCACGACGGATTCCTCAAATACCGTCTGGCCGACGGCTCGAAGGCGATTCGCGAGCTTGGCCTCGTCGACCACAAGGGCGCGGTGAAGGCTGTGCTTGACATCCTCACCGACCCCGAGGTGGGCTGCATCAAGAGCTATTCCGAAATCGATGCTGTGGGCCACCGCGTGGTTCACGGCGCGGAGAAGTTCTCCAAGAGCGTGCTTCTCACCGACGAGGTTCTCCAGCAGGTCAAGGATTGCTATGACCTCGCCCCCTTGCACAACCCCGCCAATGTGACCGGCGTGGAGGCTGTCGAGGAAATCCTCCCCGGCATAAAGCAGGTAGGTGTGTTCGACACAGCCTTCCACCAGACCATGCCCGCGAAGTCATTCATGTATGCCCTCCCTTACAAGTTCTACAAGGAGGATGGCGTGAGACGTTACGGATTCCACGGAACCAGCCACCGCTATGTGTCGCAGCGCGTGTGTGAGATTCTCGGCGTTGACATCAACACCCGGAAAATCATCACATGCCATGTCGGCAACGGCGGTTCCATCACCGCTGTGCTTGACGGCAAGAGCGTCGACACCTCCATGGGCCTCACCCCCACCGAGGGGCTTATGATGGGTACCCGCGTGGGTGATGTCGATCCCGGCGCGCTGGTGTTCCTGATGAAGAAACACAACCTCTCGGCTGACGACCTTCAGAAAATCATCAACAAGGAGAGCGGTGTGGCAGGCGTGACCGAACTCTCATCTGACATGCGCGAAATCGAGTCTGCCGACAAGAACGGCGACGAACGCGCCCATCTTGCCCTTGAGATGTATGAGCAGCGTATCATCAAATATATCGGCGCATACGCGGCCGAGATGGGAGGCGTCGACATCATCGTCTTCACCGGCGGAGTAGGGGAGAACCAGACCGGCCTGCGCGGCAACATCTGCCGTCCGCTCGCTTTCATGGGTGTGGAGATAGATGAGGAACTCAATGCCCGCACCCGTGGCACCGAGACCGTTATATCCACCCCCGACTCGAAAGTGAAGGTGGTGGTGGTGCCCACTGACGAGGAGCTGATGATTGCCCGCGACACCGAGGCGATTGTTAACGCCTCCAAATAACCGCCCCCATGCTTGACTTCATTACCTGGAATGTCGACCCGGTGTTGTTCCATCTCGGCCCGCTGACGGTCAGATGGTACGGGATGATGTTCGTCATCGGGTTCTTCCTCGGATACAAGATTGTCGAGAAGACCTTCCGCAGGGAAGGTGCCCCGGAGAGCTGGCTCGGGATATTGCTGATCTATGTGATTGTGGCCACCATCGTTGGGGCCCGCCTGGGACATGTATTCTTCTATGCCTGGGATTACTACTCTCAACACCCGATAGAAATCCTGTACACCTGGGAGGGCGGCCTCGCCAGCCACGGCGGAACTATAGGTCTGCTCATCGCCGTAATCCTCTTCTCGATATTCACCACCAAGCGCACACCCTTCTGGACTTACGACCGGTTGGTGATTGCCATCGCCCTGGTGGGCGCGCTGATAAGAATCGGCAACCTGATGAATCATGAAATCTACGGCCATCCTACCGATTTGCCATGGGGATTCAGGTTTGTGACCAATCTCGGCCCCTGGATGGCGGGCATGCAACCTCCGGTCTACTCCCTGCCGTCGCATCCGACCCAGATTTATGAGGCGTTGTGTTACCTCGGCCTGTTCGGGTTGCTGATGTGGATGTACTGGAAGAAAAATGCCGGAGAACGTCCCGGCCTGCTGTTCGGGGTGTTCTTCATCATCCTCTTCGGCTCACGGTTCCTGATAGAGTTCATCAAGAACCCCCAGGAGGATTTCGAAGTCGGTATGACGTTGAACATGGGACAGTGGCTCTCGGTGCCGTTCATCCTCATGGGTGTCGGATTCGTGATATACTCGATGATGGTGCCGAAGCTCAAGATAAGCTATCCGGGAAAATTTGCCGAAGAGCTGGAGGCTCAGAAGGGGAGCGTCAGGAAGAAGAAAGACTGACCCTCTGCAGCCGATGCCATACGGCTTCTGATATGGAAAAATCGGCGTTCCTGCGGGAATGTCGATTTTTTCATTTCAGCTGTCACAAACCGCTATGCTTCCGCGTCTATATGAAAGAAACGATGGACAGCGAAGAGTTCAAACGCCTGGTTATGCCCCATTACCGAACGATGTACGGGGTCGCGGCCGCCCTCCTGGGCGACTGCGATTTGTCGTCGGACGCGGTGCAGGACGCGATGGTCAGGCTGTGGGAAATCCGTTCCGGACTCAGGGATGTCAGAAACATCCGCGGTTTTGTGATGAAGGTAACCCGCAACATATGTCTCGATTCGATGAGGCGAGACCGGCACATGGCCGACATCTCAGACCCGGTGGTGGAGCAGGAGGCGGGGACTCCCGGAGAGGATGACCCTATGGCCGCGACTGACACCCTGCGGCATGTCGAACGGATGATGTCATCGCTGCCCGACGCCCAGCGGAAAGTGCTGATGCTGCGCGCCTATGCCGACCTTGACAATGATGAGATAGCCGAGCAACTCGGCATATCAGGCGACACTGTCCGTCAGCAGCTGTCGAGAGCCAGGCGGAAACTCAGGGAAATGTGCCGGCGATGACAGCCCGGCATTCAGTTGGTGGTAATAAAAAACAAGACAGATGGAAACTGAAGAAATACGGAGATTGATACGGCTCTTCTACGACGGGGAAAGCACCCCGGCCCAAGAGTCACAGCTCCTCCGCCTGTTGGAGGAGGCGGACGAGTCGCAGCTTCCCGAAGATATGCTGGAGGAGAAACGCATCCTTATGGAAATAGGCAGCCGGGAGGTGCCTGCCGGTCTCGGCGCACGTCTGGAGGATATGATAGACAACCTCGCCGCTGTTGACAATATCACGGGAGCAGAAGTCGTCAGCCGGGAAGCGGCAGAGATTGATTCGCCACAGACTGACTCTCCGGCACGATGGAGGATGCTCGCCTGGTGGAGCGCGTCAGTGGCCGCCGTGGCCATCTTTGTGGTGATGTACCTCCCCCTGGCGCACTTCGATGCCGTCAGCTTGCGCCACCCGTCATCCTCCGGAGATATGGCTTCCGCAATGGTTATCCCCGAAATCGGACTTATGGCACGAGACCTCTCCATCGCTTGCGCCGAAACAGAAGCCTTTCAGACTCCGGCACCGGTAAAGCCGGTCCAGTCGGCGCCCGTCTCGCGTAAACATAAAACTGTTCCCAAAAAACAGACTGATGAAGCGGGAAGGGGTAGCGTGGCAACTTCCTGTGAGCTTGTCGCACAGGCTGCGACCGGCAACGGCAAGCACCGGGAAGTCACTGACCCCGACGAGGCAAACGCGCTTCTTGACCGAGCCTTCTCGCGTGTCTACCGCAACCTGGCCATCGCCCGCACAAGTATGGCCTCAGCCAGTCTCCCGGTAGGGGATGACACTCGGATTATTGACAACATTTTCAAACAGGAAGAAAAACTCTGAGACAATGAAACGAATACTCATTTCCCTGACGATATTCATTGCCGTCGCAGCAGCCATGGCAGGGCAGGTGAAGGTTTTCCATGAAATCGCCGGACTGCCCGGAGTGGAGACCGTCACTATCGGCAAAGCTGCCATGCAGATTGCCAAGAAATCAATTTACAATGGGGACAAATATATCTCCAAGGATGCCATGCGTGAAATGGAAGGGATGGAGATACTAACCGTTAGTGATGCAGAGACCATCGACTCCGTGCGGCCGCTACTCCAGCGTGTAATCCTCGCAGGGCCATACGAACCGCTGATAGAGTCGAAAGTCGCCGGAGAATCATCGGCAATCTACACCATCCTGTCGCCCGAAGGGGAGGAGGAGGGGGTGTGTCGCGACATCCTCATCGTCACCGAGCAGCCGTGGGAGCTAAACATCTTCCTTATAAAGGGCACCTTCAACCTCGACCGCATCGTCTCAGGCAACATACAGAACGCCGTCAACCACTGATTCCCCCGAATCCCTCGTGTGGAATATACGCCAAAAGGCCCTATCCCGGCAACAGGTAGTTTACACTGCGGCCCCCCTCTCTTCCCGGCTTTGATGAAGAGGAGTTCAAGCGCTTCCGCCGCTCACACCCCACACGACAAATCAGGAAGCGATATCAATGTTCAAACTCAACTACGGACACTCCCAAAATATGGGAATGACTTATGTGTTCTAACAGTAACGCCACAGAGAGAAACATCCTGCTTTCTCTGGGGGGCATTTTAGTAGGCTTCTTTAAGGATGAAATTATGTTTTTCAGCATAATAGACTCAAGTATCAGAAATTATTGCTAACTTTACGGTCGCAGACCGCCTCGCAGGCCACGCCAGTAGGGTGAGGTTCTTCCGAACCAATCCCCGGTCTGGGGTGAAGCGGAGCGGGATGTAGTAAAAATACATAAGAAAGCGTTTATCCGCGCTGATTCTTGTCCATTGGGAATTCTCGCAAAATTCATACTTGTGACAAGGATTGAGCAACGGTAGATGCCCGTGGATATGTAATTATCTTGCTTTCGGCACGATATTTCGGGAGAAATATAGCCGGACGCATCTATTGCATATACTGGCGTGGGCTTCTGCGTTGCCGTCCGACATCTAATGGGCAATGCGAGAAGCCTCAGTTCGTAGGACGGTAACAGATACAGATTCCTACGCTTTTCTTTTATAAACCAATCACGCCAACGAGAGGATGACCGCGGCTTCATGTTGAAATGAACCTATTGATAATTTATGGCGAGAAAGACTCCGGAAAAACTACCTCTTGTGTCAAACTTCTGAAATGCCTTATTGCTCTTGGCGGCGCTGTTAAAAGCTACGATACTTTTGATTGGCCCGACGACTTCAAAAGTTTGCTGGAATTCCGGCATAAACGTATCGGAATCTATTCACCTGGTGATGAAAGAGGTCATCTGACAGAAGCCATTACGTTTGGCAAAAACAACAATTGCGACATTCTTGTAGCCACAGTCAGAAAAGGGATTGCCTATAACGCACCCCTGCAAAATATCGGTGCAAATAATTCCGGCGAATGGGTTACACTCGCCAGCGGTCTCAACATAGACGAGAAGGATAACAATGAAAATGGTGTTGTCATAGAAATTCTTGATAAAATTCATAGACTATGAACTTTCAACGTTTGATGATAACTGCGGCGATTGGCATTGCAACCGCGCTTGTCTCTTTTGCCGATGATGTTAAGAAGCCGACCATAATGATGCTTCCGAGTGACAACTGGTGCACACAACGCTATTTCACACAGTCGTTAGACAATCAGGGGACAACTGTGAAAGTGTCGGACTATCAGCGTGCCTTTACTGAAGACATCGAGCTGCCGCAGGTGATTTCAAAAGTCGGCGGCGTGCTCACCGGAATGGGCTACAGCCTGAAAGATGCCGAGATGGAAATCAAATCGCTCGGCGTGAAGCAGGCCGAGGATAACGCTATGTCGAGCAAATCTTCCGGCGCATCCATAGCCGAGACACCGCTCGATGTATTGAAGCGCCGCATGAAATCTGACATCGTCATCCAGCTTTGGTGGAATATCACCAAAGACCCGGCAGGAAAGGTTGTATCGTTCACCCTTGAGGCATTTGACGCTTACACTAACAAGCGCATAGCCACTGCGACCGGAAATTCAAAACCTACCGCAGATGCTATCCCCGTCGCTCTCGAAAAGGCTGTCAAGGATAATGTCAAGGAATTTGACAAGCAGCTCGACCGCTGGTATGCCGACCAAAAGAAGAACGGTAGGGAAATAGCATTGACCGTGCGGTGTTGGGACAACTGGGATAATGACCTTGAGACTGAATACAATGGTGAGGAACTTACAGACTGCATACAGCAATGGATGCGTGAGAATACGGTCAACGGCAGTTTCAATCTCAGCGACGGTACCGAGTCATTCGCGCAGTTCGAGCAAGTGCGCATCCCGCTCAAAGACCAAAAAGGGAACGCTATGGATGCCCGCGCCTTTGCCACAGCTCTGCGCAAGCATCTGCAAAAAGCGCCCTATAACATAACATCCAAAGTAGTAATCCGTGGTCTTGGCGAGGCCATATTAATATTAGGAGAAAAATGAAACAGACAATCATACTGTTTTTACTTTGCCTGTTGGGCTTCGGTGCTAAGGCTAATTCCGTAGACGACGGGAAAATATCATATCTCCCGATAATAACAGGCGACGGCATACCCGTACAAGCGAGAGAATCACTCTCGGCCAAAATGGAGCAAGCCATATCGCAGAACGGGTTCGGTGCGAGCAGTCATACCGATAGATTCGTGATGTTCGCCAAATGCAATGTGCTCGAAAAGGATGTGGCGCCCACCACGCCGCCACGAATAACACAGACTGTCGAGGTGACGTTCATTCTCGGCGATGTCATTGAGAACAAGACTTATGCCTCTGCGTCGTTCGAGCTGAAAGGTATCGGCACAAACGAGACAAAGGCGTGGCAGACCGCCTTCAACGGCCTTAAATCGGGGAATCCACGATTCAAGACTATGTTTGAGGAGGCGAGGGTAAAGATAGAGACCTATTATTCCGCTAACTGCAAAAAATTAATCGCCGAAGCTCAGACGTTGGCGTCAACGGGCGAATATGACCAAGCAATCAATCAGCTGATGTCTGTGCCCGACGTGTGCGCTGACTGCCGCAACGAAGCTCTGGCGGAGGCTACTGACATATATCAGCAGAAGATTGATGCCGAAGGGGTATCCCTGCTGGCAAAGGCAAAGAATACGTGGGCTATGTCGCAGGACGTGGAAGGAGCCGAGGCGGCAATGGCATATCTCTGCGCCGTGCCGCCGACGTCGGCATCGTTTGGCGCGGCGGAAGAACTGGCCGCTGCCATTGGCGACAAGGTTTCAGCAGAGAAAGCGCGCGAGTGGAAACAGCGGCTCAGGGAATACAACGACGAGAAGGAATTCCGCCGCCTCGAGCAGACCAATCGCCACGCCCGTTCTATGGCGACAATAGCCGCCTGCCGCTCTGTTGCCGAGAAATGGGCCGAAAATCAACCGCAAAACACCGTATATCTAAACTGGTAAAAAAAATAATTATGAAACATCTTGGAATCATCCTCGCCTCAATCATATTGGTGCTGGCATTGAGCGCCGAAGCGAAAAAACCTTATGCCAAACAAATCAAACAACTGAAAAAGGAACTTGCACAGATTGAAAAAGACTTAGAGGCTCTTCCCAATTCGACCACTCATCCACGCATTGTTCGAGAACGAGAACGACTGCAAAACGAGCAGATAGGTGTAGTGGAAATCCTGCAACAGTTGGATCCGGACGGCGACTACTCTGCGTATTTGCCTAAATCTGACGAACGGTCTGCAACAGGGAACGATATGACTGAAAATAGAGCCGAGCCAGAAGCTGCAGCCAGTGAAGCGCAGTCAAAAGCGAATCCGAATGAAGAAATCACCCTGACTGTCACCTCCGATGGCGCAACCAAAGACGAGGCCATCAAGAACGCTCTGCGCACGGCCGTTGAGCAGACATACGGCGTATTCGTTTCGGCAAACACAGACATTCTCAATGACGAGCTTATCAAGGATGAGATAGCGACCGTCTCCTCCGGCAATATCAAGAAGTTCACAGAAGTGGCCTACACAAAGAATGATAACAGCCATACCATCACTCTTGACGTGACTGTCAGCAAAGGTAAGCTTATCTCTTATGTAAAGAGTAAGGGATTGGAATGTGAGATTGATGGAGCATCTATGTTCGCAGATTTACAGCTTAGAGAGCTAAATGAGAAGAACGAAAAACTGGCGATAGACAATTTGATTACCGATCTTAAAAGCCGCCTTATCGATTGTTTCGAATACTCAGTTGAAATAATCAACGAGGGTAATTATGACAACGATAAATATTATCGTTATTTTAAGCATAACCCTATTAAGGATTGTCGTTTTTATGAACAGTTATGTGGTGATTCCACAATTTATTTGCCGATAATAGTACGAATTACGTTAAATGATTATGGTGTTAAAACATTTAAGACATTTATCAATAATATTGATAATCTAAGCATCGGACAAGAATCAGGTGGATACGAGGATAGAGTGAACAGATACAAGTTTAGAACCGGGTATACAAACGATTGCTTATTTAAGCTTTTTGGAGCTAATTTGCCGTATGACGATAGTTTTATGTTCAATTGGTTACCGGATTTTTCTATTTATACGAATGACAATTTATACTTGAATCTAAAATCAAAAGATGATGAATATAAAATCCAATCAATAAAATGGGGTGGACTTCAATATTGGAGGATGAGAATTTACGAGTCTACGTCAAATGAATTTTTATCCTTTGGCGGTTTGATTCCTCTATTAAAAAAGAATCTCTCGAGCATTCGGAAAATTTCAGCAAAGCATAACTGACACAACTGATCGAAAAAAGAAAGTATTCTTCCTTTAAAATCGAACCAAAAGAATAAGCGATGCAGGGTTTCGGTTCAAAACTCACTGCCTACGACTTCCTCGGAATGTTGATTCTGGCATCTGTCGCTCTGTAGCCGAGAAATGGGCCGAAAATCAACCGCAAAACTCCGTATATCTAAACTGATAACAAAACAATTATGAAACATCTGCTTAAACTGTTTCTTGTCGTTCTGACAGCAACCGTCAGCCTCGCCAGCTATGCCGCCAACAAGGATGAAATCACCCTGACTGTCACATCAGACGGCGCAACCAAAGACGAAGCCATCAAGAACGCTCTGCGCACGGCCGTTGAACAGACCTACGGCGTATTCGTCTCGGCAAACACAGACATTCTCAATGACGACCTTATCAAAGACGAGATAGCGACCGTCTCCTCCGGTAATATCAAGAAGTTCACGGAATTGGCTCACACAAAGAATGATAACAGCCACACAATAACTCTTAACGTGATTGTCAGCAAAGGCAAGCTGCTGTCCTATGCAAAAAGCAAAGGTGCGGAATGTGAACTTGACGGGGAGGCGATGTTTGCCGACATCCAGTTGCAAGAATTGTACAAGAATAACGAAGAGAGGATGTTCGAGAATATCTGTAGCGAATTTGAACAGCTCATCAAAAACGGCTATGACTACAAAATAGACGTCAAGCGTGCAGGTAAGTCATACTCGGGTTATTATGCGTCAAGCTATGGATATTATAATCCCAATACAGACCCCGAAAACAATGTTTGTTTTGAATGTAAAATATATGTAAAACTCAATGAGCAAGGTGAATTGGCATGGAAGAAACTGATTACGGCTTTGAACAGTGCAGGGAAATCATATAATCCCAATAAGGAAGCATTTAAATCTTCATTGAAATATATGTTTTCCGGCAATATCGATGAATACGATAATGACAACGAGTTCACATCAGTTGTACGAATTATGAAACCGACTTCAAATATGTATGGAGTAGGGTGGATGGATATGTTCAGAGTCCGGTCGGGAAGAACTGTTCAACTCGTAGACAGCCTAATGGAAAATATTCCATACATTGTAAGGAACATCAGTATCGAATATGCTGGCAAAGTTTTGGATATTTCAAAAGAGCTCCAATATCTGAGGGAGAATCATAGTGATGGAAGTTTGACGTGCCTCAATATGACTCGCCCATACACAAAGAAGAAAGGTGGGAATTGTGGAGAATACCGCTATTTTTTAAACGTCTCCCAAAAAGAGCTGAAGGGGATTAAAGGAATCTCTGTGAAAGCTAATAAAAAGCAGGAGTTTTACGGTGGCCCACAGCAATATATCAGATACTGACAAATTTTAATAGACAAGTCTCTATCTAACTTATGATATTAGCAAATGAATTATGAAAAGAGCTGTAATAGCACTAATTAGCGTGGCGTGCGTTTTATACATCTATGCGCAGAGTTACAATCAGGAGAAGACGGCGCTGACCAACTTTCTGGTGAGAATGTACGAAAACGCGCCGTTTGACGGCGTGAAGGCAGTCGAGGACTATGAGAATGCCTATCTGATGTCGGTGGTCAAACTCGACAAGGAGAAATATAAGACCGAAGCCGCTCTCAACCGTGTGGCTTCGGTCAAGGCCATGTTACAAGCCTCACGCTTCTTCAACGGCTCAAACGTTACCGATGATATGATTATCCGCACGACGGAAAACGCCGACGGCACATCCGACACAGAAATCATAGAAAACATACGTGAACACTCCGCCGGCTATGTCAAGCAGTTGGAACATCTGACCAATTTCCCCTCTAATGATGGTCAACAAGTATTTATATTTATCACACCATTAACTAAATAATCCAATCATGAAGCTATTTAAAATGTTCTTGTGTGCACTTCTTGGCATATGCTTTGTGCAGTGCGACACAGCAGAACGGCGCAAAGCCAAAGCAGAAGATGCTATTGAAAAGCATCTCTTTGAAACCATTGACAACTATCAGAGTTACGAAAAAATATCAACGGAGGTCGATACTCTTCGCGACTTGTGGATGGCGAACGCCGACATAATAGCCCTTGCCGATGAACTATGCACAGTGAATGACGACCTGGAAAAGGTTGAAGAAGGTTATGCCGAAATGAAAGCGAAAGGAAAACGAATTGCGCGACAATTAGTCTATCGGGGCTACTCACAGGAATGGATAGACTTATTGGCCAATCGAAGCAAATGGGAAGCAAAAAAGAAGCAGCTCGACGAGAACAAACAAATGCTTGATTCTATGCATGCGAGTATCTCGGACCGGATTTATTCTATGGTCTATTCACTTGAAATGCCCAAGAAGCCTTACTGGCATGTGACACAGAAGTTCAGAATTTCGGAAGGTGGACAGGACTCTAAAATTCATTTCGCCCACTATATATTTGATTCGAAAATGAAAGAAATCATATTCTCGTGGGACGAAAATGACTACAGAGCCAACCGTCTGATTCATATAGTAAATGGTTTTGCTCAAGATGAGTTCTTCGACGCAGTTACAGAAGATGAGGAATAGCACTATTCAAGACATCCATCGCTTGAACCAGCAATAACTCAACAAACGCCTTTAATCCGGTGGATTTAAGGCGTTTGCGGAGGTTTTGTCGGGGTGACTGGATTCGAACCAGCGACCACCTGGTCCCAAACCAGGTGCGCTACCGGACTGCGCTACGCCCCGAGATGCTTTCCGGATGTCGGTGGTCGGAAAGCGGTGCAAAGTTACCGTTTTTTTTTCTAACTGCAAAATTTATTTTTTTGTTTTGTGGTGTGCAACATTTCGGAGGTTAGGTGCGTCTAATGAGAAAACAAACATTCTGTTGATTATGAAAAAAAGTGTTGTCATTCTGCTTGTCGCCGTGGCTGTTGCCGGCTGTGCGAGTTTATTAGGCTTGTATTCAGCTTTTGATATGAATTCCAAGGCCAAGGTCTCGAAAGAAACTTCTATTACCGATAGTTCCGCGACTGTTTCCCGCGAGTATAAAGTCGGAAATTTTGAGAAAATCGAGGTTGAAGGTAATATCAGGGTTGAATTCGTGCAGGGGACGTCGAAAGGGAGGATGACTGTCACAGCTCCGAGTTATGAGATGGAGCATCTGAAGGTTGAGGTTAAGGGAACTTCGCTTGAAATCGGATATGACAAGTCGTATTTCACGCAATCTAACGGTAGGGATAAGAAACGTGGGCCTCAGACTGTCGTTAAGGTGGCTTCCCCATCTTTGCGTTCGATTGAGATGTCTCTTTCCGCAAAATTCGAGGCGACCAGCCTCAAGCAAGCCGGGAAAATAGACATCGACGTGGACACTTCCGGTTCTGTCGACATCAAGACTGTGGATTGCGGAGAGCTGTCCTTGAGTGCTGACACTTCCGGAACAATCAGGCTCGGTGTCGTGAATGCCACTGAAGTCAAGGCTGAGCCGGATACATCCGGAACAATTCGTATTGAAAAGGCACAGACTGCCAATGCCGTGTTGAAGGCTGACACTTCCGGGCGAGTGATTGTCAGCAAATTGACAACAGCATATATCAGGACTTCCGCCGACACCTCCGGCAGCGTTGAGGTGGAATCGCTGGCGGCTGACAATGTTGTGGGACGTGCCGACACTTCCGGCCGAATAAGCCTGAAAGGAGAGGCGACGAATGTTGACTTTCACGCCGACACGTCAGGCTCAATAAAGGCCGGGGAACTTAAAGCCGAGACCGCAAAGGTCGGGTTCGACACGGGTGGAAAGGTTGTTTACTGCGCCCGTAAGACTTCCCACGACGGTTCCTCGCTGGTCAATACTTACAAAGAGTAAGTCTTGCCTGGCAGCAAGCGGCTCCCCCTCTTGTCACCATCGCCTGGTGGCGTAGAGGGGGAGCCGTTTGTTTCCTGTGCCGGGGCCTTTTGTCGGTTCGCCGCCTGATGTCAGCGGAGGGAGTTCAGCGAGTCGAGCAGCTCCTGCAGGCGGTCTCTGATGTCGTGGAGCCGGGTGATGGCCTGGGCGCGGCGCGACACCCCGGTATGGTTGTTGCGAAGCTCCTCCTCGGCGGCTTCAAGCCGCAGCCCCTTCTCCTTTACAAGGAATGCGACCATCCGCAGTTTCTCCACATCCGCCGGGGTGTAGAAACGTATCCCCGCCCGGTTCCGCCGTGGCGATATTATGGTGAAACGGCTTTCCCAGAAGCGCAAGGTGGAGGAGGGGAGGCCGATCATCTCGGCCACCTCTGAGATTTTGTAATATTTCTTTTCGAATTTCTCCACGCTGTGTTCCGTGTCGGGGCTTCCGTTTGTCAGTGGGCGGCCTTGCCGCCGATTCGGTTGTTTCTGCAAAAATAAGGATTTTATCCCGAACATCAGCAATCGCCCGGCTGAATTTTGACGCCGGACTGTGTCGGATGCGCTTTGCGCAGGAAAACAATTTCAGCCACGCGGGTGTTCTGATTAGTACTTTTTCTGACTTTAAACCCATTGTGATTGTATGGATAAGAAAAGACTCACCGCTGAAAACGGGCGCCCGATCGCCGACAACCAGAATGTACAGACCGCAGGGCTCCGCGGCCCAGCCACATTGCAGAACGCGTGGTATCTTGAGAAACTCGCCCATTTCGACCGCGAGGTCATTCCCGAAAGAAGAATGCACGCCAAGGGCTCCGGAGCTTTCGGCACATTCACCGTCACCGATGACATCTCGGAGTTCACCCGAGCCTCTATATTCTCTGAGGTGGGGAAACAGACCCCATGCCTGGTAAGGTTCTCCACGGTGGCCGGAGAACGCGGGGCGGCCGACGCCGAGCGCGACATACGCGGTTTCGCGATGAAATTCTACACCGACGAGGGGAACTGGGACCTGGTGGGCAACAACACACCGGTCTTTTTCCTGCGCGACCCCCTGAAGTTCCCCGACCTTAACCACGCCATAAAACGTGATCCACGCACCGGGATGCGCAATCCTACGAGCAACTGGGACTTCTGGACCCTTCTGCCCGAGGCGTTGCACCAGGTCACCATCACGATGTCTCCGCGTGGCATACCCGCGTCATTCCGCAACATGCACGGTTTCGGCAGCCACACTTACAGCTTCTTCAACAAGGACAACAAACGCACCTTGGTCAAATTCCATTTCCGTACACTCCAGGGTATAAAGAACCTCACCGACAAGGAGGCTGAGGCAATCATCGCCAAAGACCGCGAGTCTCACCAGCGCGACCTTTTCGAGGCCATCGAGCGGGGCGACTTCCCGCGATGGAAGATGCAGGTGCAGCTGATGACCGAGGATGAGGCCCGTAAATACCATATCAACCCGTTTGACCTGACCAAGGTGTGGTATCACAAGGATTTCCCCCTCCGGGATGTCGGCATCCTCGAACTGAACCGCAACCCCGGGAATTTCTTCGCCGAGATAGAGCAGGCTGCTTTCAACCCCACCAATATCGTCGAAGGCATCGGGTTCTCACCCGACAAGATGCTCCAGGGACGTCTCTTCTCTTATGGCGACGCGCAACGTTACCGCCTTGGGGTGAACTTCAACAACATACCCGTCAACCAGCCGAAGTGTCCGTACCATGCCTACCACCGCGACGGCCAGATGCGCACCGACGGCAATTACGGGGCAACCCTCGCCTACGAGCCGAACAGCTTCGGCGAATGGCAGGACTCACCCTCGCTCAAGGAGCCTCCGATGAAAATTCAGGGGGATGTCTATGACTATGACGAGCGGGAGTATGACGATGACTATTACACCCAGCCAGGCAAACTCTGGAGGCTGATGAGCGGTGAGGACAAGCAAGCCACATGCGATAACACGGCCGCCCAGATGGAGGGTGTCCCGCTGTTCATCAAGCAGAGGCATGTGCGCGCCTGTCACAACGCCGACCCCGAATATGGCAGGATGCTTGCCTCGGCCTTGAAAATAGACCTCGACGAGGCACTTGTGGCAGAAGACCCGGCCCATCCCTTCTGGGACAAAAGAAATTCCCATAGATAGCGACAATATGGAATCCGCATTTTCAATCCCCGCGAGGGGGAGATGCGGATTCCTGTCTCTCACGGGTGTTTCTTTGAAAATCCGCAGTCTTTCGGCCCGATTTGCCAACATATTGGATTAGTGAATCATAAATGAGGGTTAAAAATAGACCTGTTACCATTTTTTTACCATTCGGCCACACCTACTTTGGGGAAAAATTAGTAATTTTGCGCCCGAAATTCCCCCATTGTACCTGATTTTCGAAGAAAAATAAAACCACTATATAGAGATGAATTCCAACATTAAGACTGCCAACGAGATACGCGAATCTTTCAAGCAGTTCTTCCAAAGCAAGGGCCACCAGATCGTGCCTTCGGCCCCGATGGTAATCAAGGATGACCCGACGCTTATGTTCACCAACGCCGGCATGAACCAGTTCAAGGACATCATCCTTGGCAACAAGGCCCCGAAGTGGACCCGCGTGACCGACAGCCAGAAGTGTCTGCGTGTCAGCGGAAAACACAACGACCTTGAGGAAGTCGGCCTCGACACCTACCACCACACGATGTTCGAGATGCTCGGCAACTGGTCGTTTGGCGACTACTTCAAGAAAGAAGCCATCGACTGGGCTTGGGAGTTCCTGGTGGATGTTCTCGGCCTCAATCCCGAGCGTCTCTATGCCACAGTGTTTGAAGGCTCTGAGGCCGAAGGCCTCGGCCGCGACGACGAGGCGGCGTCATACTGGGAGAAACACCTCCCCGCCTCACACATCATCAACGGAAACAAACACGACAACTTCTGGGAGATGGGTGAGACCGGTCCCTGCGGCCCCTGCTCCGAGATACACATCGACCTCCGCAGCGATGAGGAGCGGGCCAAGGTGAGCGGTGCCGAGATGGTCAACAAAGACCATCCCCAGGTGATTGAGATATGGAACCTCGTGTTCATGCAGTTCAACCGCAAGGCTGACCACAGCCTTGAACCGCTCCCTGCCAAGGTGATTGACACCGGTATGGGCTTCGAGCGCCTCTGCATGGCCCTCCAGGGGAAGACCTCAAACTACGACACCGATGTCTTCACTCCCATGATTTCCAAGATAGCCGAGCTGTCAGGGAAGAAATACGGCGAGGATGTCAAGGTCGACATCGCAATGCGTGTCATCGCCGACCATATCCGTACAATCGCCTTCTCCATCGCCGACAGCCAGCTCCCCTCCAACGCCAAGGCCGGATATGTAATCCGCCGAATCCTGCGCCGTGCCGTCCGCTACGCCTACACCTTCCTCGACCAGAAAGAGGCATTCCTCTACCGCCTGGTCGACACGCTCATCGAGCTGATGGGTGGAGCGTATCCCGAAATCGCGCAGCAGCGCGACCTTATTATCAAGGTGACCAAGGAGGAGGAGGACTCGTTCCTCCGCACTCTCGACAATGGTATCGCCATGCTTGAGAAAGCCATCGCGACCGCCCGCAAGGATGGAAAGAGTGAGATTTCAGGCAAGGAGGCGTTCGTGCTTTACGATACCTACGGATTCCCCCTCGACCTGACCCAGCTCATCCTCAAGGAGAACGGCATGACCCTCGACCAGGCCGGTTTCGACGCCGAGATGGAGCAGCAGAAACAGCGCGCGCGCAACGCCGCCGCCGTGGAGACCTCAGACTGGGTTGTGCTCCGCGAAGGTGAGCAGGAGTTTGTCGGTTATGACGAGACTTCAGCCCCCGCCCACATACTGCGTTACCGCAAGGTGAAGCAGAAAAACAAGGAGTTCTACCAGATTATCCTCAGCCAGACCCCCTTCTACGCCGAAATGGGTGGTCAGGTAGGTGACCGCGGCACATTGACCGACGGTGAGGAGACAATCGAGATATTCGACACCAAACGAGAGAACGGCATCGGCGTCCACCTCGCATACAAGCTCCCCACCAACCTTGAGGCTGTATTCGACGCGCGCATAGATTTGGATGCCCGCCGGGCTACCTCCGCCAACCACTCCGCGACCCACCTGCTTCATCAGGCTCTGCGCGAAGTGCTCGGCACACATGTCGAGCAGAAAGGCTCATTCGTGTCGCCCGATATTCTCCGTTTCGACTTCTCCCACTTCCAGAAAGTCACCCCCGAGGAGCTGGAGAAGGTGGAACGCCTGGCCAACAGCTACGTCCGCAAGGCTATGGCCCGCGACGAACACCGCAACGTGCCTATCGAGAAGGCCCGCGAGATGGGAGCCATGGCTCTCTTCGGTGAGAAATACGGCGATGAGGTGCGCGTGATCCGCTACGGTGACTCCGTTGAGCTTTGCGGCGGTACCCACGTCGACAACACCGGTAACATCGGTATGATCAAAATCATCTCCGAGAGCAGCATCGCCGCCGGCATCCGCCGTATCGAGGCGATAACCGGAGAGAAGGTCGAGAACGCCGTCAGCGAGATACAGCATACCCTCCGCGAAATCGGCCAGATGCTCCATAACGCCCCCGATGTGGTTGCGGCCCTCCGCAAGTCTATCGAGGAGAACGCCGAGTTGCGCCAGCAGGCCGAGGAGTATATGAAAGAACGTATCGCCCTCCTTGCCAAGCAGGTGATGGAGCAGGCCGAAGACCGCAACGGCGTGAAGGTTGCCGTCATGACCGGCATCCGCATCCCCGACGTGGTGAAGAATGTCGCCTTCCAGGTAAGGGCCGAGAACCCCGAGAAGACCGCCTTCATCGGCGCTACCGTGGATGTCTCAGGCAAGCCCCTGCTGACCGTCATGGTCACCAACGACCTCGTGGCCGCAGGCATGAACGCCTCTGCGATGGTACGCGAGGCGGCCAAAGCCATCAAGGGTGGCGGCGGCGGACAGCCCGGATTCGCCCAGGCCGGCGGCAAGGATGGGGAAGGCATCTCGCTCGCATGCCAGAGCCTTCTGTCGAATTTCTGACAACCCGGCAGGTGGCCACTGCCAACACAATTTGAAACCAAAGTCCAACTTTATAAAACATACACAACGATGAAGAATATTGCCTTGATTACCGGAGTGACCGGCCAAGACGGTTCTTTCCTGTCTGAGTTCCTTCTCGACAAGGGTTATGACGTGCATGGAGTGATCCGTCGCTCGTCAGTAGACTACCGTGAACGAATCGCACACCTTGAAGGGCATGAACGTTTCCACCTTCACTATGCCGACCTCGGCGACTCTATGAGCGTCGTGCAGGTTGTAAAGAAGGTGCAGCCCACCGAAATCTATAACCTGGCGGCCCAGAGCCATGTCCAGGTGTCATTCGACTCCCCCGAGTTCACCGCCGACGTCGATGCCGTAGGCGTGCTCCGCGTCCTCGAAGCTGTCAGGATGTGTGGCCTTGAAAAGACCTGCCGCATCTACCAGGCTTCCACCTCCGAGCTTTACGGAAAGGTAGAGGAGGTTCCCCAGAATGAGAACACCCCCTTCCACCCCTACAGCCCCTACGCGGTAGCCAAGCTCTACGGATTCTGGATTATCAAGGAATACCGCGAGGCATACAACATGTTCTGCTGCTCGGGTATCCTCTTCAACCACGAGTCGGAGCGACGTGGCGAGACCTTCGTCACCCGCAAGATTACCCTTGCGGCCGCCCGCATCGCCCAGGGAAAACAAGACAAGCTTTATCTCGGCAACCTCTCCTCGCTTCGCGACTGGGGTTACGCCAAGGATTACGTTGAGTGCATGTGGCTGATTCTCCAGAATGACAAGCCCGAGGACTTCGTGATCGCCACCGGCGAGCAGCACTCCGTGCGCGAGTTCGCCACCCTCGCCTTCAAGAATGTGGGCATCGACCTCCGCTGGGAAGGTGAAGGCATGGATGAGAAGGGCATCGACATCGCAACCGGCAAAGTGCTCGTCGAGGTGTCGCCCGACTTCTACCGTCCGACCGACGTGGTCAACCTCTGGGGTGACCCCACCAAGGCCAAGGGGCTTCTCGGCTGGAACCCCTCGAAGACAACCTTCGAGCAGCTTGTCAAGATCATGACAGACGCCGACATGGCGAAGGTGGCTGTCGAGGAGGCAGGCGAGAAGGTGCGAATGAACCTCGCCGAATATCTTGAGAAAGGAATCGTAAAATGATGCAGAAAGATTCAAAAATCTATGTCGCCGGGCATCGCGGCATGGTCGGTTCGGCCATCATCCGCGAGCTCAAGCGGCAGGGTTACACCAATATAATTACCCGCACCCACCACGAGCTTGACCTTTGCCGTCAAGACCAGGTGGAGCGGTTTTTCGCCGAGGAGAAACCTGAGTATGTATTCCTCGCCGCCGCCAAGGTAGGTGGCATCATCGCCAATTCGTCGGCTCTCGCCGACTTCATGTATGACAACATGATTCTGGAGATGAATGTCATCCATTCCGCCTGGAAGAACGGTTGCAAGAAGCTCGAGTTCCTCGGATCCTCCTGCATATATCCCCGTCTCGCCCCCCAGCCCATGAAGGAGAGCTGCCTGCTGACTTCCGAGCTGGAGCAGACCAACGAGGCTTACGCCCTGGCGAAGATTTCTGGCCTGAAATACTGCGAGTACCTCAACCGCCAGTATGGCACCGACTACATCTCCGTCATGCCGACCAACCTCTACGGCCCCAACGACAATTACCATCCCGAGCATTCCCATGTGGTGCCCGCCCTTATCCGCCGTTTCCACGAGGCTAAGGAGCAGGGACTCCAGGAGGTGACTTGCTGGGGTGACGGAAGCCCGCTGCGTGAATTCCTCTATGTCGACGACCTCGCCAACCTCTGTGTGTTCCTGATGAACAACTATTCGGGCAACGAGACCGTAAACGCCGGTACCGGAAAGGAACTCACCATCAAGGAGCTGACCGAACTTGTGGCCAAGGTTGTCGGTTACGAGGGGAAAATCCTCTGGGACACCACCCGTCCCAACGGCACACCCCGCAAGCTCCTCGATGTGTCGAAGAGCCGCGCTCTCGGATGGTCTTACTCCACCGAGCTTGATGAGGGCCTGCGCCTTTCATATGAGGATTTCCTCAACAACCCCATGAGGGCCGAACGCTAAGACCTACTGTATCCGGGGTGTGGCAAAACCATCGGCCCGTTGGTTTTGCCACACCCCGGTTGTTTTATAATCCATCCTCCCTCGTGCAACACGCAGAATGAGGATTCCCATCACATTTCTCTCCCCTGATATGGGCAGAAAAGCCAATCCGTAAAAGACTTATGCCGTACAGATTAAAAAAAGTCGTTGACAGACTGTCGCTGGCCTCGGCCCTGCTGTTCCTTCCCACGCTGTTGACCGGATGCGAGAGCGAAGGCCCAGAGCTTATTCCGGTTGCCGGACAGACCCCGCAAGCCCCGTCGGAAGTGAGCAGGGCGGTGCTGGTCTACATGCTTTCCGACAACTCCCTTGGAAAGAACGGATATGACCGCGACAACCTCGCCGACATGATAGAGGCCGCCAGGGATGGCCGTCTTGGAGGGAACCGCCTGCTCATATACCACGACGACAGCGACGCCGAATGCCCCGCCCTGAAAGAGGTTACCCCGCTTGGGCTTAAAATCCTGAAATACTACGACAATTCCCAGACCTCCGTGTCGTCGGGACGGATGGAACAGGCGATTGCCGACTTCAAGTCATACGCCCCGGCCGAGCGTTACGGGCTGGTTGTATGGAGCCATGCCACCGGCTGGTTGCAGACCGGCACCACTGAGCCTCTCGGTGGCGCGACCCCGATGTGGGTAGGGGAGGACAAGGGTAAATATATGAATGTCACCACGCTTGCCCGCGTTCTCGACGGCAAGGGATTCGACTACATCTATTTCGACTGCTGCCATATGGCTTCGGTGGAAGCGTTGTATGAGCTGCGCAACACCGCCGGGAAGTTTGTCGGCAGCTGCGCCGAGCTTCCCGCCGCCGGGATGCCGTATTACGACGCCCTCCCCTCGCTGATGCCTTACGATGCAGACCTCGAAGGGGCGGCCGCCGCAACATTCTCCATGTATGACGCGATGGAGGGTATCAACCGCACGGCCACAATGAGCGTCATCGACGCGTCAGGCCTTGAGCGTCTCGCCGAGGCGACAAGAGCCATCTACTCGCTCCATCCGCAACTCCCCCGTGATTACAAAGGGCAGGAATTCGAGCGTCCGAAATATGGAGGCGTTCCCTGCTACATGTTTGACTTCGGACATTACATCAACGCGCTCTTCCTCTCTTCGGGAGGGAAGGAGATGACGGCTGCATATGCCGAATGGCTGACCGCGTTGGATGAGTGTGTGACCTACGAGGCCGCCACCCCCTGGGTCTTCAACACCATAAAGATTGACAACCATTGCGGGCTTTCGACATACATATTGCGCAGGGAAGCCGACGCCGATGTCAACGGATACCGGCAGCTGGCGTGGTACACCGACGTCGCTTCGGCCCTTTTTGACAGTGACGACGAACAATGACCCCCTCGCTGGTTGTTTCAAGACTGAGTGTCGGGCCGGCGGGGAGTCGTCTTCGACACAATGAGACTTAATCCACCAAAAGTTGCTTATGATTGAATTGCAGACCGATTTCATCCCCGGCTTGACTCCGGAGGCTCCGGCCGACTCGACTCTGGTCAATGCCGCCAATGAGATTGCCGAACTGAAGACATTGTCGTTTGACGACCTTGTGGAGCGGCTGGCGCAGTCGGCGGTCAACTTCGCCATAAACCTGGCAATCGCCATCGTGGTCTTTTATGTCGGGCGTTTCATAATCCGCAAGATTTACCGCCTTATATCCACGATATTCCTCCGGCGCAAAATCGACAAGTCGCTCGCGACGTTTGTCTTGTCGCTGGTCAACATCGTCTTGTATTTCATACTGATTGTCACTGTCATAGGAATCCTCGGGATTGAGACCACGTCGTTCCTCGCGATTTTCGCCTCGGCTGGTGTCGCCGTCGGTATGGCCCTGAGCGGCACCCTCCAGAACTTCGCCGGCGGTGTGTTGATTCTGTTGTTGAAGCCTTACAAAATCGGTGATTACATCGAGGTGCAGGGCTACGCCGGTACCGTCCGTGAGATTCAGATTTTCCACACGATAATCACCACCTACGACAACAAGTCGATTTCGATACCCAACGGAGGCCTCTCCACCGGGAGCGTCAACAACTGGTCGCGCGAGGCATACCGCCGCGTCACCTGGACGGTGTCCATCAGCTACGGCGACAATGTGGATGACGCCCGCAAGGCTATCCTCGATATGTTCGCTGCAGACGAGCGCATCGAGGAGAGGGCCACGGCTTCCGATGCCGGGCTGGAAGTGGTAGGGGAGGGGGATGCCTCCCGTGGCGCGAGACACACCGATGTCGGAGACACCATCGCCGTGCAGGCCGGAGACAGCGACGACAGCGATGCCGAGGAGGCCGAGGCGCAGACCACGAAAAAGCGCACCCTTCTTGACCGCATCCTTCACCGCCACCACGCCGCCAAGGCCGCCCTCCATGAGCGTGAGCGCAAACAGGAGGAGGCCCTTAAGCTGCTTATCCCGAAACCCGACCATTCCCCTAAGGTGGTTGTCAACAACCTCGGGGAGTCGAGCGTCGACCTCCAGGTGAGGGCCTGGACCAAGACCGGCGAATACTGGAATGTATTCTATTATTACAACGAAAAGTTCTACAACGAACTTCCCGGCCATGGCATCCATTTCCCCTTCCCTCAGATGGATGTGCATCTCGACCGCTGAGCAGGAAAGAAACCGACACATATCCCCTCGGCCCCTCGGAAAACAGGGCTGAGGGCACCATACACAAGAAGGGCGCCGAGGTGGTCAGTCACCTTGGCGCCCTCCTGTTTTGGGAAGAGGCAGTCGGGCTATAAGCCGGGTTCTGTCGGATCGTGGGTTTCGGCAACCCCGGAGGATTGCCGACCTGACGCGTCCGGTCCGTCATTTATCTGTGCCTGATGTCTCCATCGCGGCTAATCGGAGTTGTCTGTGACATCTCCCGTAGCAGTCTACCCTCCGGCAACGGGCGAGCAACCCTTAAATGCCGGTTTACTTGACCTTGCAACCCATAAGACGTGCGGCGCGTCATCTCGCGGTGACGCCCGGTGGGCTCTTACCCCGCCTTTTCACCCTTACCTGCCGGGACAAGCCCCGCAGGCGGTTGTTTTCTGTCACGTTTCCTCCACGGTCACCCGCGGCTTCCCGTTAGGAAGTATGGCGCTCTCTGTTGCCCGGACTTTCCTCAGGCGGCGTTACGTGTAACCCGCCGGCGACGGACCGCCCGGCTGCCTCATTGTGACTGCAAATTTACAACTTTTTGGCGAAAAACCGCTACTTGTCGTGGATTTTCCGTATATTTGCGATATGAAAATTACCGCCTCACAGCGAAAACTGATTGCCTCTCTCTCCACGGCCAAGGGCCGCAGGGAGGAGAAGCTTTTCGTCGCGGAGGGAATCCGGTGTCTCAGCGAATTGCTGCCCGTCTTCCCCCTCCGCTACCTGGTGGCGACGGCGGGATGGCTTGAGGCGCATCCCCGCGAGCTCGCAGACCTCGCGGGTCACAGGATTCCCGACGACATGCTGCTCGTGGCCAGAAACGACGAGATGGAAAGGATGTCGACGATGACAACCCCCCAGGGAGTGCTTGGAGTCTTCCGGCTCCAGGAGTCTCCTGACGGGCTTCCCGAAATCAGCGAAGGGGAGCTGGTGGTGGCCCTTGACAGAATCCAGGACCCCGGCAACCTCGGGACGATAGTGCGCACCGCCGACTGGTTCGGGGTCAAGACCATACTCGCCTCGTCAGACACCGTGGATGTCTACAACCCCAAGGTGCTGCAGTCGACAATGGGGGCGATTGCCCGCGTCAAGGTCTGCTACTGCGACCTGGCGGCGACCCTCTCCTGCATCGCCGCAAAAGGGATTCCCGTCTACGGCACATTCCTCAACGGCAACAACCTCTACGAGGAAGACCTCAGAGGGGGAGTGGTGGTGATGGGCAACGAAGGGAACGGCATCTCATCCGCCATCGCGGAAACAGTCACCAACCGCCTGACAATCCCCCCCTTCCCCGAAGACAACAAGACCGTTGAGTCGCTCAACGTGGGCATCGCCACCGCAGTCGTGCTTTCATATGCCCGGCTGAAAGGCTCTGACAACTGAAAACCAAACAGTCCATCTCTCACCAATGGCAAAACTGAAAGAAAAGACACTGTGGTTCTGCTCTGAATGCGGCAACGACTTCCCAAAGTGGGAGGGGAGATGCCCGTCATGCGGCGCGTGGGGCACCCTTGTCGAGGAGAAGGTGAAGACCACCTCGAAAGGGAGCCTCAAGGCCCCGCTGGGTGTGACCCCGAAATCCTCCCCCCGCAAGGTGTCTGAAATCGAGACCGCCGACGAACCCCGCATCCACATGCCGAGCGAGGAGCTGAACCGTGTGCTCGGCGGCGGCCTTGTCCCCGGCTCGATGGTGCTAATCGGCGGGGAACCGGGAATCGGGAAGTCTACCCTCGTGTTGCAGAACATACTCTCTATAAAGTCGCGCCGCATGCTGTATGTCTCCGGCGAAGAAAGCGCCACGCAGATAAAACTCAGGGCCGACCGCATCGGCCGCATGAGCGACAACTGCTATGTGGTCACCGAGACCTCGCTTGAAAACATCTTCTCCCATATCGAGCAGATACAGCCCCAGCTGCTGATTGTCGACTCCATCCAGACCATCGCCTCCGACGAGATAGAGTCGTCGGCCGGCAGTGTCAGCCAGGTCAGGGAGTGCGCCTCCCGTCTGCTGCGTTACGCCAAACAGTCGGGGGTGCCGGTGATGCTCATCGGCCATATCAACAAGGAAGGCTCCCTGGCAGGCCCCAAGGTGCTGGAGCATATAGTCGACGCGGTGCTCCAGTTCGAGGGTGACCGGCAATATATGTACCGTATCCTCAGGGCGGTGAAAAACCGATTCGGCAACACCTCCGAGCTTGGCATATATGAGATGTGCCAGCGAGGGTTGCGCGAGGTCACCAACCCCTCGGAGATGCTGATTTCCCAGCACGAAGGGGAGCAGCTGTCGGGGTGTGCCATCGGAGTGACACTCGAAGGGATACGCCCCTTCCTCATAGAGGCCCAGGCCTTGGTCAGCACCGCCGCCTACGGCACCCCCCAGCGGTCTGTCACCGGTTTCGACTCCAAGAGGATGAACATGCTCCTGGCCGTCCTCGAGAAACGGGTAGGATTCAAACTCGCCCAGAAAGATGTGTTCCTCAACATCGCCGGAGGCCTCAAAGTGGCCGATCCGGCCCTCGACCTCGCCGTCATCGCCGCCATACTCTCGTCGAATGTCGACATGGCCATCCCCCACAGGGTATGTCTCAGCGGCGAAGTCGGGCTGAGCGGCGAGATACGCCCGGTTACCCGTATGGAGCAGCGCGTCCGCGAGGCTGAGAAACTCGGCATGAAGATGATACTCATCCCCCGAGGGTCGCTCAAAGGTGTCGACCTGTCGAAACTCGCCATAGAGGTGGTCGAGGTCTCGAAAGTGGAGGAGGCGTTTCGCCGCCTGTTCGCGTGATTTCACCCCTGTATCGGGGGGGCGCGGCAAAAAAGTTTCAGGGAGGATGCAACCTTTTGGAACTTCGCGGCGTCTAACGGAAATGTAAGTGTTGTCGTCGCGACACACAGCCCTGCGGGCAGGGCCCAATGAAGTAAAGAAATATATTCATCATACAGATTTCTTGACAATGAAAAAAATCTTTTCCAGACTCCTGTTCGTCCTGATCGGAGTCATCGCATTCTCGACGCAGGTTCGCGCCCAGATGCCGACGGATCCCCTTCCCCTCGACCCGCAGGTGAGAAAGGGTGTGCTTCCAAATGGCCTGACTTATTACATCCGTCACAACGAGACCCCCAAGGGACAGGCTGATTTCTACATCGCCCAGAAGGTCGGCTCCATTCTCGAGAATGACGAGCAGCGCGGTCTGGCCCACTTCCTGGAGCACATGTGCTTCAACGGCACAGACAACTTCCCCGGCAACGAGCTGGTGGCCTGGCTTGAGACAAAGGGTGTGAAGTTCGGCCAGAACCTCAACGCCTACACCTCGATTGACGAGACCGTCTACAACATCTCCAACGTCCCCACCGCGAGCATCGCCGTGCAGGACTCCTGCCTGCTGATTCTCCACGACTGGGCCGACGGCCTGCTGCTTCTCCCCGAGGAAATCGACAAGGAGCGCGGTGTCATCCATGAAGAATGGCGTTCGCGCAACGTCGGCCAGCAGCGACTGATGGAGCAGATGGCCCCCGCCATGTATCCCGGCTCGAAGTATGGCAGCCGTCTCCCCATCGGAACAATGGAGGTTGTCGACAACTTCCCTCCCCAGGCCCTGCGTGACTATTACGAAGCCTGGTATCGTCCCGACCAGCAGGGTGTCGTCGTTGTAGGTGACATCGATGTCGACCGCATCGAGGCTAAAATCAAGGAAATCTTCTCACCCATCGAGATGCCCGCCAACGCTCCTGAGCGAGTGTATGAGCCGGTTCCCGACACCGACGGCACAATCATCGCGATCGGCACCGACCCCGAGATGCCCAACTCCCGCGCGTCAATCTACTTCAAGAACGATGTCCTTCCCCGCGAACTCCGCGGCACCATGGCATACTGGCTCCAGGATTATGTCTGCGACATGATTTCCGCCATGCTCAACAACCGACTCGATGAGATTTCCTCGACCCCTGATTCCCCCTTCGCCGGCGCCGGCGCCTTCTATGGCAATTATTTCCTTGCCGACACCAAGGATGCCCTGACCCTCGTGGCAATCGGAAAGGGTGAAGACATCCTCCCCTCGATGGCTTCGGTTTACCGCGAACTTCTGCGTGCTTACCGTGGCGGATTCACCATCTCTGAGTATGACCGCGCCCGCAGCGAGTACCTCTCTCGTCTTGAGAAAGCTTACAACAACCGCGAGAAGGCAGAGAATGAAAGCTACGTCAACACTTACGTCCGCAACTTCATCGACGGCACCCCCGCGACAGGTATCGAGATGAAGTATCAGACCCTCAACATGCTCCTTCCCCAGCTCCCCGTGGAGATGATCAACCAGACTCTCAAGGAGCTTATCTCTGACAACAACCGCGTGGTGACTGTGATGCTCCCCGAGAAGGAAGGCATCAAGGTGCCCACCGAGGAGGCTGTCCGCCAGATGATGGCCGCTGTTGACGCCGAGGATATCCCCGCGTTTGTCGATGAGGTAAAGGATGAACCCCTGATCGCCAACCTCCCCGCTCCCGGCAAGGTTGTCGCAACCCAGGAGCTTCCCCAGTGGGGTGCCACCGAATGGACTCTTTCCAACGGCGCGAAGGTAGTCGTGAAGAAAACCGACTTCAAGGCTGACGAGATTCTTCTCGACGCCCAGGCTCTCGGCGGTACTTCTGTCTACCCCGACAGCTACGCCAACACCCTGGTGTTCCTCCCGCAGGGCGCACTCAGCCAGTATGGCCTCGGCACCTACACCTACAAGGATATCCAGAAATACCTCCAGGGCAAGCAGTGCCAGGTGAACTTCCAGTTTGACGACTATTGCCGTGACATCTCAGGCTCCACCACCCCGAAGGATCTCAAGACCATGATGGAGCTCCTTTACAGCCACTTCACCCAGTTCAACATGTCGGCTGACGAGTTCCAGGCCAGCAAGAACATGATTACCGGTTTCCTCCACAACCAGGAGACCAACCCCCAGTATGTGTTCTCGCGCGACCTCCGCAAGGCCCTCTATGACAACCCCCGCAAGGCAGCCCTCACCGTTGAGGCTGTGGAAGCCGCTTCGCTCGACGAGGTGAACCGGATTGTCAAGGACCTCACCGCCAACGCCGCCGACTACACATTCTTCTTCGTCGGCAACGTCGACATGGATGAGCTCAAGACCCTCTGCGAGCAGTATATCGCCACACTCCCCGGCGATGCCGCCACCGCCTCCAAGGCTCCCGCAATCGATGGCTCGCTCGGCCTCAAGAAGGGTGAGAAGGTGACCTCGTTCACCACCCAGATGCAGACTCCCCAGACCTTCGTCGCAGTGCTTGAGTTCGCAGATATGCCTTATACCGCCAAAGACCGTGCGCTGTCAGACATCGCCGGCCAAGTTATGACCGAACGCCTCCTCAAGAAGGTGCGCGAAGACATGGGCGCAGTTTACTCCATCTGGGCCTCAGGCAGCATGAGCCGCCAGAGTGTCCCCAACACGGTGATCCAGTCGGTGTTCCCGATGAAGCCAGAGATGAAAGAGCAGGTGCTCGACATCATCGCCCAGGAGTTCAAGAACATGGAGTCTGACGTGACTGCCGAGGAGCTTGCAAAGGCCGTCGAGTTCGAGGTCAAGGAGGCAACCGAAGCCAAGGAGAAGAACAGCTCCTGGCTCAACACCATGGCCGCCACCGCCCTCAACGGCGTGGATGTCTTCAACGGCAACGTTGAGCTTCTCCAGTCTCTGACCCCCGCCGACGTTCAGGACTTCATGAAGCGTATGAACGCCAACGCCACCTACCGCGTTGTCATCCTCGACCCCGAGGCTGCTCCCGCCGAATAATCCCGACGTTACAACCTATTGATACCACAGCGGTCACATCGCCCGGCGATGTGACCGCTGTGTGTTTTATTATATGTAGTTCACGCAATTCTGCGTTAGAACAAGATTGTTAACGTATTTTTTACAATTCGGGGGGGTAAATTGTGAAGTTTTGTGTAATTTTGCAAGAGGTACGAGTAGATGTATATCGCTTACAACGCGACAATCTCCCTTATGTCGCCTGGATAACCTTGAATCATATCCAAAATCTGAAAACCTTAACCAATCAAAAAACCTTAACCAATCAAAAAACCTTAACCAATCAAAAAACATAATTTTAACGTATGAGTGAATTTTTTACGCGCTTATGGTGCGTGGCGGCTATGACGTGCGCCGTGGCTTCCGCCAATGCTGCGACAGACGAGGCCGGCAACAACTTCATCTATTTTGGAGGGATGGCCGATTATCCTCCGCACACACAGTACGCCGGCTACTGGGAGTGTGCCAAGATGCCTGAGACAACTCCCGGTTCGAACATCTACGAAATCGTGATAGACACCCGGGATTTGGCCTGGGGTGGCTGGTTCCGGTTCTACTACGACCTGGACAGCTCCGAGGATGTGTCGGGCGGTTACAACCTGAATGTCATCCATCCCAAGAGTGGAAGAGACGCGGTTACAATGTCGATGGCCGGACGCAGCGGCATCTATGTTGCTGACGATGTGGAGAAAGCTTCGGTCACCCAGATGGCCGGTACCTGGCATATTTCTGACGGTAAATACCGTTTCCGTCTCGATATGAACCAGAACAAGCTCTACGCCATTCCTGAAGGAGAACCCCTTCTGCTTGTCAAGGACAATGACGATTTCAGCTGGAATCTACTTGAACGCTATTCCTCCCTCACCCAAATCAACAATTATTATGAACCGGGAGGGGATCTGACCATCAGGATGTATGACCCCTTCAACCAGCAGTGGCTTGTACCTAAAGGTTCCGCTGTATTGACGACAGGAGCCAGCAAGACTCTTGATTACACACCCTCCCCGACCAGGGATGACGCGTTTGTCGTTTCCGGCTGGGCCGGAGGTGTCCTCCGTGGCGGGGTCAAGTTAGGAACGATTTTCCGTATCGACATCATACCGGATACTCCTCAGGAGATGGAGTGGGCGCCCGTTGACCTTGCGTCGATATCCGTTGCCGGTAATTTTACCAATTGGGATTTCACCGCTATCCCCCGAAAGGAAGGCGCGGAGGCGGTATATGACATAGAATTCCCCGCAGGTACGGAATACTTCAAGATTATCCTCGGCGACAGCTGGGATTTCCCGCAACTCGGTGCCGACGGTTCTTTGAGAACAGAGGGGGAATACAAAGTGATGGGTCTCGCTAAATCGGAAACAGGTAGGATGGAAAATTCCTGTTTCCCCGGAGGACTCGCAGAACCTGTGACCGTTTCAATCAATCTCACGACCGGCAAAGCTACTTTCCCTGCCGATTGCCATATGACAATGGGTGTTGTCAATCCAGAGGCAGTCACACCGGTAAACCGCGCGTCTCTTTTCGTGCAGACCCCATATGATTCATTCTCTCCCTGGAAAGACTGCTCGGATGCCGCGCTTTCCTCCTTCCAGATGTTGTCGAAAATCTCAGATGACACATTCTCGGGCCATATTTACGTTCCGGCCGGTGAATTCAATCTCCGCTTCATCAGCGAACTCACAGTCTCAGGTGCCCCCAACAAGGTAATCGCTCCTCCCACCGGCGAAGATCGCGAACTTGTCATTTCCGGCAATGTGGCTTACAGCTCGGCCGCCGAGATGCCTGCCGACCAGGCCGGATACTGGACTTACCAGGGCAAGAGCAGGCTTGAGGGATGGGAAGGCGGATATGTGACCGCCACCGTCACCACCGGAAGCTCAACCTCAGTGAAATTTGAGTTCAGCGGCATCCAGGGAGATGAGCCTGCGAGTGAAATCTATCTCATCGGCTCGCCCCAGGGCTGGGATATCTCGGATGGTTCGATGCCGCTCAAGCTGACATCGAAAGGTGGCTATTACGGATGGTATGACATCTCAGACCCAGATGCGAACTTCCGCTTCTACACAGAGCTTGGCGAATGGGATGATGAGCATTCTATCGGCTCCGGAACTTCGTGGCAGGATTTGGAAATCGAGGTACCCTACGGCGATTGTTACCAGGGATATTGCAACGTCGGCAACCAGGGCAACTGGTGTGTCACCGGCTGGTCAGGAGGAACCATGTATTTCTATGTCTCTCCCTCAGACCGTACTATCCGTGTCTCACGCTATCCTATCGCGGAAGCGGGAGAAATTATAGACCCCTCGACGGTAAAGACACTTTATCTCTATAACAACGGGGAATATGTCAAGATGGAACAGGGTAAGGATGGACTCTTCCAGGCCAAGGCCTATCTTTATAGTGATGTGACGGAGGAAATCGGTGAATTCCGTTTCTTCACCAAGAAAATGCCGATCTCGACCGAAGAACCTGAGTGGGAGGGAAGCTTCGCGTTGTCAGCGACAAGCGACGCTCTGCTTGAGTTTGACGACATGGATGTGGCCGAAGCGACATTCACCATACAGGATGAGGTGACAACAGCCGGAGCGAAGCCTTTCCGACTCACCAATCATCATGAATACACGATGAACAATTTCTATGTCTCGGTGGATCTTGACAACGGACGCCTTTATGTCGAGCGCGAACGTCGTGGATTCTATATCTGCGGCGCACTGACCGACGGGCGTTTCCCGACATACGCCAACCGAAAGGAATTTGCCAAATACCGCATTCCATGGAGTGGCGGTCTGGTGGACATCCCTGCCGGCAAGCTGGATTTCACTTGCTGTCCGAATATCGCGACAGCTCAGGCATCCATGTCAACCCATACTGTGACGTTCGAAGACGGAGTTGTCACGTCGGGATTTGGTTCATGGTATGACGTC
Source organism: uncultured Porphyromonadaceae bacterium (assembly GCA_947177635.1). Classification (GTDB taxonomy): domain Bacteria; phylum Bacteroidota; class Bacteroidia; order Bacteroidales; family Muribaculaceae; genus UBA7173. The sequence continues at coordinate 58,920 of CAMWVQ010000003.1, forward strand.
CGTGTGTACTGCCCCGACTGGAATGGCGGGAAGGTGCTGGTCAACCTCAGCTATATGCTGGATTTCTCCACAATATCAGAGCTGACCTGCCACACGCCCATCAGTATGGACCCTTATACCACTTCTACCTCTGTTTTCACGCAGACCGCCCCCGGAAGCCTTGTGTTCAAGGGGAAGGTGAAATTTGCAGACCGTTTGAATCCGTGGTTGGACTTCATTATCAAGGAGTACAACAACCGATGGATTAATGTCGCCTCACGCGCATGCTCCAACGGTGTTGGCGCAACTATGAATGAAGGTGAAAACATCGTGGTGCCTGTCGACGGTGTAGTCAACGCCAAACTGGGATTCTCCGGGATATACTTCAGCTTCCCGTCATTGGTGGGATCGGGTGAGATGGATGTCACCGTCGACCTCAACACGATGACACTCACCGCCACCGTCCCCGCTGAGAATGAAGGGGCGATTTATGAGGCTGTAGCAGGAAGCAATCCCGACCTCGACGGTATTACCGGCTATCCCTCAACCGAGCAAGACAACGCGGTTGTGCTTGAGGGTCAGGTAAGCGGCGACGCCGAGGATGGCTATGACTTCAACCTGACCACACCCGACGGTTCGGTTATTGCCCCCGCCAATACGACAGTGGTCAACTTCGACGAGGCCGGCTCATGGAGCGGCCCGTTTGTCAAGAGCGCGGCGGCCGCCCCCGGACGCAACGCTGTCCGCAGGGCCGCCTCCCAGGCCGCCACATGGCACTTCGACATGCCCGAAGGACGGAGCGGTTCGCTGAGCATGCTCATTGACGAGGCCAGCTCTACCCTGACAATCTTCTCCTCGGCCCATAACAGCGGGTATTTCATCCTCGGTCTGAACAACGACCTGCAGACAAGCGTCGAGCATCTCCAGACCTTGCGCGGAAATATGCTGACCCGCACAAACGGTGTGACCTATGACGGCGAAGTCACTCTCCCGGCAGAGGCAGTTTCCGGAATCACATTGAGGTTCGCAAGGGATTTCGCGGGCATATATGGTGTGAACACCCCGATGTACAGCCTCTCCACCTTGGATGTCACCGGAGAAAACAGTGTGGCGAGCCAGCCTGCGCTTAAGGATGGCGACACCAATATAGCGACATTCTGGACAATAAAGGCTCCCGCAGGGAAAGTCGCGATAAGCTACGACCCCGTCAACGGCAAGCTGACCGCCGACCGTGGTAGCGCCGGAGTGGACAACGTGCTTGCCGATGCCGGAACGGGAATATCTGTAGTTCCGGGTGAAGGATGCGTGGCCATCACCTCTTCCTCTGCTGCCCGGGTGGTCATCTACTCTGTCACCGGTGTGGTTGTGCGCGTGATCGAGGTTCAGGAGGGTCAGACCTCTGTGGAACTCCCCGCCGGACTTTACATCGTCAACCGTGAGAAATTGTATGTCCGCTGACAACTGTCGGTGACGTCAGTCCGATAACGATTCGGAGCCGTGTCGAAATAGACACGGCTCCGTTTGTTTTTCGGGGAATTACAGGCTGATGAAGTTTGAAAAACGGATAAATTTAGTTAAATTTGCGGTGTGTTTCAAAATACCGTGAAAGGCTGTCAATTATATGGATTGTTTTTTGTTGACAGGCTGTCATAGAACCAGGCTGGATGCCTGAAGTTTTTAATCTATCTTACTTACATCCTTTTCATCATGAAATCAATCAAAAGGAATTTCCTTGCGCTGATGCTCGCGATGGGCTCGGCAGGGATGGGTGTGGCCGCCGACTACGGGCTGCCTGCCGCCATTCAGGACGGTAACATCCTCCATTGTTTCAACTGGACGATGGCCGAGGTGAAAGCCGCCCTCCCCGAGATTGCCGGAGCCGGATTCGGCTCGGTGCAGCTTTCTCCGCTCCAGCGTCCTGACATCAAATCCGGCTCCGCCTGGCACGACCTCTACCGCCCCTACGACCTCGCGTTCAAGTCGAGCGGGATGGGCAGCGAGCAGGATCTCAAGAGCCTGTGTGAGGCCGCCGACTCTTACGGCATCAAAATCATCGTCGATGTCGTTGCCAACCATGTAGACAAGACTGCCGGATACCACGACACATGGTGGGACGCCAACGGGCGTGTCCGCTGGAACGGCGGAATCAATTATGGCGACCGTTATTCGATTACCCACGGCCAGCTCGGCGATTACGGCGACATCAACTCGGAGGATGCCGAGGTGTGCGCCCGTGGAAAAGCTTATGTGCAGAAGCTCCACGACCTCGGAGTGAAAGGTATCCGCTGGGATGCCGCCAAGCATATCGGACTCCCCTCGGAGGGTTGCAATTTCTGGACATCCGTGACATCCGTGGCCGGTATGTACCATTACGGTGAAATCCTCGACGCCCCTGGGCCCAACGCCTCCATCATCAAGGAGTACACCAACTACATGTCGGTAACCGACAACAAATACAGCAATGGCGCGGCCCGCGAGAACGGCGGCATCCCCTACGGATTCGGGGGTGACCATGTGGTCAACTATGGTTGCTCAGACACCAAGATGGTCTACTGGGGGGAAAGCCACGACACATACGCCAACGATGAGTGGTCGCAGAATGTAGACCAGAGCGTCATCGACCGCGCGTATGCCTCTTTCGCCTGCCGCAACGGCGCGACGGCCCTCTATCTTGCCCGTCCGAATGCGAAGGGTTTCGGCAACATCAGGGTTGGCAAGGGCAGCACGGCCTTCAAGAGCAAGGCTGTCACGGAGGTGAACAAGTTCCGCAACGCCATGGTCGGGAAAGCCGACTGGTGTGAGGCCGGCGGCAACACATTCTGCGTGACCCGCAAGGATGGCGGTGCGGTAATCGTCTCCAAGGGCAGCGGCAATGTGTCGGTTGTCAACGGCGGCGGATACTGCCCGGCCGGAACATACACCGACCGTGTGAGCGGCAATACTTTCACTGTCACCGCCACCACCATCTCCGGTAATGTCGGGGCTTCCGGTATCGCCGTGATATATGACGGAAACGTGAAACCCAATCCTGACCCCAATCCCGATCCCACCCCGGATCCCACTCCCGGCACTCTGACAATCTCCGGCGATTATAATCTGGCATACTCCGGAAGCTACTCCCATGTGCATTACTGGGGTGGAGCAGAGACATCCACCTGGCCCGGCGTCGCGTTATCTTCCGCCACCGGTTCTGACGGCAAGTCTTATAAGGTGGCCAAGGTTCCCGCCGGTACCACCGGACTGGTGTTCAACAACAACGGTAACGGGCAGTCTGGCGACCTCACATACAGCGGTTCATTTGTGATGGATGACAACGGCGCCACTACGACTGCTGTCGTGTTCAATGGCAACAATCCCGACCCGACTCCCGATCCCACTCCCGACCCGACTCCCGGAGGGTTCACCATCTATTACGACAACACCAACACATCCTGGAGCAATGTGAGCATCCACTACTGGGACTCCCCCGCGACAACATGGCCCGGAACTGCGATGACCAAGGTGGAGGGTAACATCTGGAAATACACTTTCCCCTCCGATCCTTCGGCCCTGGCAGGATTCCTTTTCTGTGACGGCAGCGGTTCGGGCGGCAACAACCAGACCGCCGACCATACGGGCGCGCCTGTCAACGGCCACCTCTACAAGGGTGCCGGCGGTGCAAAGGGTGCTGTCTCCGACGAAGGCCTTTATCAGGCCGGCCCGCAGAAGCCTGTGGTGACCGCCTCTCCCGCCTCAGGCAGCCGTTTCTCCGAGTCTGTGACCGTGACCCTCTCTGTGACCCCCGCCACCACTGTATATTACACAGTCGATGGTTCCACTCCCGACGCGTCCTCAAGCCGTTATTCCGCTCCGCTGACTTTCACCGAGACCACAACCCTCAAGACATTCGTCAAGAATGACGCAGGGGAGAATGTGCAGACCTTCACCTACACCAAGAACAGCGGCCCTGTGCCTCAGCCGGGCAACAGCCTCAACACCGACTATTACAAGGTGAACCCCGACGGCAAGGTCGGCAGCAACAAGACCATCAACATGACTTTCACGAAAGTCAACAACGACAACCGCATGTGTGTGGCTGACAACGCCCTCTCCAACTGGACAGAGAATGAGCTCATCGCCCAGGGTGTGGCCCGCGACATCGCCAGCGCGTTCCGTGGAAAGCACGAGTATCCTGTGGTTGACTCCTATGCCATATATGCGGCTTATGACAGCCAGAACCTCTACCTCGGTGTGCAGTATGTCTACACCGTGTGGGACATCTATGGCGACGGCAAGCTGACAAACGGTGCGGCCAAGCCTTATAACATGGATGGCCGTCTGATGATTGCTTTCGACCTCGACCCCTATAAGGAGATGAGCGGTGTGCTGACCTCAGGCAACACCATCTGGGATGCCGACGGCCAGTACAATACTTTCGACAACGGCACCGACTGCATATGGGTCGGCAGCACCAAGTCCACTGTCGGCACTCCGGGCCTCTTCTTCCCGATGAATGACGGCAAGACAAGCTATGACGCTCCCTATTGCGTAAGCCTCGACGCTCCCTTCTATGGTTGCCAGGATGGTCTCCTTCCTTCTATCACCCACATCTGGGGCCAGAAGGATTTCGAGTATGATCCTGACATGCTCCTCTCGAATGACAATTTCGTCGACCTCATCAATGAGATTCCCAAAGACCAGCATACTTTCTATGAGTGGAAGTTCCCCCTCTCGAAGCTCGGCATCACTGAGGATTACATCAAGAACACCGGTATCGGTGTGATGGTGGTTGACACCTACGGTCAGGGCGCGATAGGCTCCACTCCCTATGACCCCACCTGCTTCGACAATGCCCTGACTTCCTATTCCAAGGATGAGTCGTCGAGCGCCGAGAAGGAGGATACCGACTGCTTCACCTATGCTCACGCGCGAATCGGCAAGCTTGGTCAGACTTCAGGCGCTGAGACAGTGGTTGTCGCTCCTGAGGTTTCCGAGGAGGTTGCTCCAGAGTATTACAACCTCCAGGGAGTGCGTGTCCTTGAGCCTTCGGCCGGAATCTACATCGTCCGTCGCGGCAATGTGGTGACCAAGGAGGTTGTCCGCTGATATGATTGATTTTTCTCGCCGGTGGCTGTTTTGAAGCCTCGGTGAGATGTTACGGAAAGCGCCCCGTTTTTGCGGGGCGCTTTCTGTTGTCTTTGTTTTGGGGATTCCCCTCGCTTCGCTCGGGCACCCGACGGCCTTGCGCAATCATCAAGGGAACAGTAGGGAATGGCGGGGGGAGGATGAAGACTGGGAGAATCAGAGATGGTTGAGAAGTAGGCGGAGGAGAAGGAGGGTGGCCTTGTCGATGATTTCGGAGCGGGGACCGGCGAGGCGGTATAGCTCTGAGAAGGTGCCGCGCGGTGTGACGACGGCTGTCCAGATGGTGCCGACAGGTTTGTCGTCGGTGCCTCCGCCGGGACCGGCGATGCCTGAGGTCGCCACGGCGCAGTCGGTGTGGAATGCGGCGCATGCGCCTTCGGCCATAGCCCTGACAACCTCTTCTGAGACGGCTCCGTTGGCTTCGATTACGTCGGGAGAGACTCCGAGGATGTCGGCTTTGGCTGCGTTTGAATAAGTGACGGCTCCGCCGTTGTAGACATCCGAGCAACCGGCCACAAGGGTCAGGTGGTGGGCGATGTTGCCTCCGGTGCAGCTCTCGGCGGTAGAGAGTGTGAGCCGCTTTTCCCGGAGGATGTCAATGAGGTCGGAGGAAATTTCCTCGAGGTCGCGCAGAATATATGGATCCATAGGTCGTGTGTGTCACATTGTCACCCTGGCGTAGGGAGCCGCGTCGTAGCGGCAGAAATCCCGGTCAAGGTATTTGAATTGTCCGGCTATCGCAATCATTGCGGCGTTGTCGGTGGTGAATGCCCTCTGGGGGATGAATGCCTCGATGCCGTGGGCTTCGCAGTAGTCTGCGACGGCTTTGCGTACTCCGGAATTGGCCGACACCCCGCCGCCGATGGCGATGGTCTTGACCATTGTCTGACGGGCGGCCTTGTCGAGTTTGTCGAGCAGGATGTCTATGATGGTCTTCTGGAGCGACGCGGCCAGGTCGGCCTTGTTCTCCTCGATGAAGTCGGGGTTGAGCTTGATGTTGTCGCGGAGGGTGTAGAGGAATGATGTCTTCAGGCCGCTGAAGCTGTAGTCGAGTCCGGGGATGTGGGGTTTGGCGAACTTGAAGCGGGTGGGGTCTCCTTCGGCTGCGAGGCGGTCGATATGTGGGCCGCCGGGATAGGGGAGGCCCATCACTTTGGCGCATTTGTCGAAGGCTTCTCCGGCCGCGTCGTCGATGGTCTGGCCGATGATTTCCATCTTGTTGTAATCCTTGACCAGGACGATCTGGGAGTTGCCTCCCGAGACCAGCAGGGTCAGGAAGGGGAAGGCCGGCACCTTGTCGTCGGGAGTCTGCCTTACGAAATGGCTCAGCACATGGCCGTGGAGGTGGTTTACCTCTATTATCGGAATCCGCAGGCCGAGCGACATCCCTTTGGCGAAGGAGGTGCCGACGAGCAGCGAGCCGAGCAGGCCGGGGCCTCGGGTGAAAGCTATTGCGTCGAGGTCGTGGCGGGTTATTCCCGCGCGCTTGATTGCGGCGTCGACCACGGGCACTATGTTTTGCTGGTGGGCGCGGGAGGCGAGCTCCGGCACCACCCCTCCGTATTCCTCGTGTACGCTTTGCGAGGCAATCACGTTTGACAGCAGCAGCCCGTCGCGGATGACAGCTGCCGAAGTGTCGTCGCATGACGACTCGATTCCGAGGATTGTGACGGTCTTTTTGTTCATGGTTGCAAAGTTACAAAAAAAGAGGGAATAATGTTCCTGATTCAAGCCGGTTTTGAATGAAGTGCTATATGTCAGTGGTGGAATCTGTCGGGCTGGGTTTATAAAAGGAAGTTAAATGATAAGTTTTTGATGGCGAAATGACGCGGTGAAATCGCTAAATGCATTCCAAATGACAAATAAATTTAAAAATTTATGGCAAAATGTTTGGAAGATTGTTTTATTTGTCCTATCTTTGTCACAGTTGATACAATCCACGCGAGCCATGCTCCAATCACAGGCCGCGTGACAAATTCAAGTAATTACTCTGGGCCGGACAGTTGTAGTCTGCCGGCAGTAAAGGTGAATAATATTCTCTTCATCTGATTTAATATTCCCGCCGGGGAGGTCGTGATGACCGCTCCGGTTTTTTGCGGGCAACAACAAAGAAAAAACGGATTGCGGGCGGGTTAAAACGGAGGATGAATTTATGTTATAAAACATATTTTTCATCTTTGTGTTTTACAGCATGGATTGAACGATTTAAAGCAAATTGCACATTGTTGAGCCAAATGTGCAATGGCTTTCTTTGCGAAAGTTGAAAGATAGGGGTATTTTCTTGGTAAAAATGAGAAAAATTAATTACATATTCTGAAATTAATAACCAAATATCGAAAATATAGTGTGCAAAATAAGTCAATTTTAATCCAAAAAAATCAGAGAAGATTGGCTGAATATCCAAAATTTTTACGAAATTTGCAGAAAATGTTTTCCGTTGTGGAGATGTTGGCTACAAAACAAGGGGTTATTACCCGCCTCTAAAGTCGCATCAGAATGGAGAAATCCGCCCGGCGGAATTATGTTTAAGAACATATTTTTTCAATCTTTCTCAACCACCACGATTATGAGCCAGATCAAAACTTTCAAGGAGCTGACATCACATCTGTCGTCGATGACGGAGTGTCCTACCGTAGCTGTCGCGTGTCCTTATGATGAGGAAACCTGCGGGGCGGTGTCGAAGGCTCTCGCCGACGGATTCATAAAGGCAGTGATGGTGGGGGAGAAGGATAAAATCGAGGCCTCCGGAATCGAGGCCCGCTTCCCCGGTCTTGTTTCTGTAGTCGAGGCGTCAGACAGCCGCGACGCCGCCGCCAAGGCGGTGGCGCTTGTCAAGGATGGCAAGGCGTCCATATTGATGAAGGGGCTGGTCAACACCGACGACCTTCTCAGGGCTGTACTCAACAAGGAGACCGGCATTCTCCCCGCCGGAAACCTTCTCACCCATGTCACCGTTAGCGAGATTCCGGGGATGGACAGGCTGCTGTTCTACTCGGATGTGGCCGTGATTCCCTACCCGACCCTTGAGCAGCGCGAGCGTATGATAATGCTCGACCTTGACCTTGTGAGGAAATTCGGAATCGAGCGTCCGAAGGTGGCGCTCATCCATTTCACGGAGAAAGTGAATCCCAAATTCCCCAACTCGGTTGACTACAAGACCATCGTGGAGAAATCAGCCGAAGGGGCTTATGGTGAGATGGTTGCCGCAGGGCCGATGGATGTGAAGACCGCAGTAGACCTGCATTCGGCCCAGGTGAAGGGTATCGAATCCGAGGTGTGTGGCAATGCCGACCTGCTGATATTCCCCAACATCGAGTCAGGCAACACATTCTACAAGACCGTCTCATATTTCGCGAAGGCGAAGATGGCCGGAATGCTTCTCGGTCCGAAAGCCCCGGTGGTGTTGCCGTCGCGCAGCGATTCCGCCGACAGCAAGTATTATTCACTGGCTCTGGCCGCCCTCGCGTCTGACTGCTGAGAGGCCGCAACATTATTAACACGTAAAAACAACTGCAATTGATGAAGATATTAGCCATTAATCCCGGTTCCACTTCAACGAAAATCGCTGTTTTCGAGGATGCCACTCCGATTATGACGCATACTATTCGTCATTCCGTGGAGGAACTTTCACAGTTCCGTCGTGTTATCGACCAGCTTGACTACCGCCGTGAGCTGGTGATCAAGGCTCTCGCCGACAACGCCATCCCGTTTGAATTCGATGCCGTTATCGGCCGTGGCGGCCTCACCCATCCGATTCCCGGCGGGGTCTACGAGGTCAACGACGAGATGGTGAGGGCCATGTATGAGTCCCCCCGTGACCATGCCTGCAATCTGGGCAGCCTCATCGCCCACGACATCGCTATGGAAATCGACGGGTGCAAGGCGTTCATCGCCGACCCCGGAATCGTGGATGAGATGGATGAGATAGCCCGCGTGACGGGCTCCCCCATAATGCCCCGCATCACAACCTGGCACGCCCTCAACCAGCGTGCTATCGGCCGCAGGTTCGCCCGCGACTATTCCGAGAAGCACCCTGATGCTCCCCGTAAATACCGTGAGATGAACCTCATCATCTGCCATCTCGGCGGCGGCATCTCGGTCGGTGCCCACAAGCATGGCAAATGTGTGGATGTCAACAACGCTTTTGACGGGGAAGGCCCCTTCTCCCCGGAACGTGCCGGCACACTCCCCTCAGGCTCCCTTATCGACCTCTGCTATTCCGGACGTTACACCAAGGAGGAGCTTAAGAAACGTATCAGCGGAAAGGCCGGACTGGCTGCCCATCTCGGCACAGTCTCCATCCCCGAAGTCGAGGAGCGCATAGCTGCGGGCGACGAGCACGCCCGTGTGGTGCTTGACGCGATGATTTACTCCATCGCCAAGTCAATCGCCGCCCTCTCCCCGGTGTTCTGCGGCGAAATCGACGCTATCCTCATCACCGGAGGCATCGCCTACTCGGATTATGTCATCAGCCGCCTGAAAAAGCGTGTGGGCTTCCTTGCCCCGGTATATGTATATCCCGGTGAGGATGAGCTTGAAGCGCTGGCCCTCAACGCCCTCGGCGCGCTCAACGGCGACCTCGCCATACAGACATTCCATCTCGGCACAGGGATGCGCACCGTCTGTCCTCCCAAAGAGGCCCCGGTTTGTGTCCTCTGAGACCACCCGTTCGAGACATAACCAGACATCGGCGGCTTTGCCGCCGGAATCCCCATAGTCTTTAATCCACAATTCCCGGCCCCGGCGCATTTGCCAAGGCTGGGAATTACAGTTCATACCCTTATGGGCTTAGTCATATCCTTCTGAGTTTTCCCGAGGATGTTGTGGCGAACTCCGGGATGCGCCTGACATGCCGTGGCTGCTCATACCTCCCAAGGCAGAGGCGGCATATCTCCAGAATCTCTTCGTCGGAGAGGAGGGGAGACGCCCCGTCATCCTCCACCACGAGCGTGACGGCTTCACCCCATTTGTGGTCGGGTTCCCCCTTTATGTAGAAACGGCAGGGGATTTTCCCCTCAAGTTTACGCTCGACCTCCTCCGGGAAGATTTTTATCCCACCCGAGTTGATGACATTGTCAAATCTTCCCCGCCATATGAAACTGCCGGAATCTGCCAGGGAGGCGATGTCGTTGGTCTGCAGCTCCCCGAAGCTGTATTCCGGCGCGACAATCCTGAGGCATTCCCTCTCGTCAAGGGTGAAAGTGATGCCCGGCATCGCCGTGAAACGCTCTTCGCCGATTCGTCGGATGGCCACGTGGCTGCATGTCTCGGTCATTCCGTATGTGGCATATATGGCCATGCTTCCCGGTTTCGACCCGAGCAGCATCTTCTCGGTTTCGCGGGGAATCGCGGCTCCCCCGATTATCACATTCCGGATGTCGGGGGATGAGGATTCGGCGCACCGCAGCAGTCCGGCACATTGTGACGGGACTATCGGCAGGAGGTCGATGCCCCCGGCTGCATACCCGGCGGTTTCCGCCTCGCTGAGGAAATTGTTTGACGGACGGCAGAACGCCACCTCGCAGTCGGCCTCGATGGCCCTCGCAATCATCATTTTCCCTGCGATATAGCTCGCCGAGAGGGGGCAAAGGAGCCGTGACGAGGAGGTGAGGCCGAAGCGTCTGTTGGTGGCGCGGGCCGATACCCTCATATCCTGGCGGGGGAGATGTATCTCCTTTGGAACCCCGGTTGAGCCGGAGGTGCGGGCTGTCAGGGAGTCTGTGTCTCCGTGCCATTGACGCAGGAAATCATCGACATCACGGCGGTAACCGGGTTCATCTGTAAGGTAAACAATATTGAACATTGGGAGGCGGGGGGCGGTATTGTCGGTTAACAGTATGCGGAGCGGTTTCAGCCGAACCAGAGGCGTTCGCCGCGCATCTCGAGCCGCGAGGCGATGTTGTTGGTGTAGAGGTTGCCTGTGCCGAGGCCCTGGGGCATCGACGGGTTGAGTGAGGCGGTCCATATGCCGAGGGCTTCAAGGCCGATGTTGGATTCGAGCGCCGAGGTGGCCCACCATCCGATGTCGCGTCGCGAGGCGAGGGAAATCCATTCTTCCGACTCCCGGAATCCTCCGCATAACGACGGCTTCAATATTATATAGCGCGGAGAAATGGCGTCGAGCATGGCGGCTTTCTCCTCCCCGCTCCGGAATCCGATCAGCTCCTCGTCAAGGGCGATGTCGATGGGTGAGAGGCGGCATATCTCCCTCATCTGTTCCCATTGGCCCGGCTTTATAGGCTGCTCCAGCGAGTGGATGTCGAACCGGGCGAGGCGTTCGAGGCGCCGCAGGGCGTTGTCGGGGGTGAAGCCACCGTTGGCGTCGAGGCGCAGTTCTATGTCGTCGGGGGAGAACTCCCTCCTGATGTCGGCCAGCAGGTCGAGCTCATCCTCGAAATCTATCCCTCCGATTTTTAGCTTCACGCAATGGAAGCCGCTGTCAAGTTTCTCGCGTATGCGTCGGCGCATCGTCGGTTTGTCGCCCATCCATACCAGCCCGTTGATGCGGATTCCCACCTCTCCGCTGAGCCATCCAGACTCAAGGCCGGAGGTCGGGTAGAGGCCGCTGCGCAGCAATGCTGACTCGAATCCGAAGCGGATGGAGGGAATCGGCGGCAAGGAGTCGAGCGCGTCAGTGATGGTGGTGCATCCGGCGGCGGCGCGGCAGGCCATGTCGAGTCGTTGCTCGAAGTCAGGGGCATCCTCGCTGCTGAGCCCTTTGAACATCGCCGCCTCCCCGACAGCTTCCCCACCGGGAATCTCGTCAGACTCGATTCTGACAAACCAGGTTGCCTTCTCGGTCATCGAGTCGCGTGAGGTTATCGCCCTCTCGCGGAAGCGGAGGGTGTATCTTTCCCATGAAACCTTCATCACAGGGGTGGGTTATCCGGGGAATTTTGGGAACTGCCCGAAGTCGGGGGCACGCTTCTCAAGGAAGGCGTTCTTACCCTCCTGCGCCTCGGGCATGAGGTAATAGAGAAGGGTGGCGTCTCCGGCAAACTCCATAAGTCCGGCCTGGCCGTCGAGCTCGGCGTTGAGCGCGCGTTTGATCATGCGGATGGCCATCGGGGAACGTTGCAGGATGGTCTCACACCATTCCACGGTTTCATCCTCCAGCCTTTCGAGGGGGACGACGGCGTTGACCATGCCCATGTCGAGGGCTTCCCGGGCGGTGTACTGGCGGCAGAGGTACCAGATTTCACGGGCTTTCTTCTGCCCCACGCAGCGGGCGAGGTATGATGAGCCGAACCCGGCGTCGAAGCTCCCCACCTTGGGGCCGGTCTGGCCGAAGCGGGCATTCTCGGATGCGATGGAGAGGTCGCAGACAACGTTCAGCACGTTCCCTCCTCCGATGGCGTAGCCGTTGACCATGGCTATCACCGGTTTGGGAATCGAGCGGATGGCCTTGTGGAGCTCGAGCACATTCAGGCGCGGTGTGCCGTCGGCGTCGACATACCCTCCGAGCCCCTTGTAGTGCTGGTCACCTCCCGAGCAGAAAGCCTTGTCGCCGGCTCCGGTAAGTATGATTACCCCGATTTCGGGAGTAGAGCGGCAATAGCTCATCGCGTCAAGCATCTCGAAATTCGTCTGCGGGCGGAATGCGTTGTAGACCTCCGGACGGTTTATGGTTATCTTTGCGATACCTCCGAGTTGCTCGAAGAGGATATCTTCATATTCTTTTATGGTTTTCCAGTCGCGTTTCATTGTGGGATAATATGCAGTTGGGTTGGATTTCAGTTTTGGGATTTACGGGTCTGTATGTCGAGCAGGGCCGGTTTGCTGCTTCCGGCGATGAAACCGGGCAGGATGTCGGCGAGTTGCCCGGGGGATGCGGCCCTGAAATAGTCAAGTCCGTAAGCCTTGGCCAGTTCTTCCAGGGGGAGCCTCAGGTCGCAGGCGAAATAGCGTTCCAGCTCCGGCAGTCCGCGGGTTGTGGCGATTTTGCGGAAGATACCTCCACCGCCATTGTTGATGACGGCTATTTTCAGCTTGGGGGAGATGAGGGGGGAGCTGAGTGCGGCGATGTCATACTGCATCGACATGTCGCCGGTGAGCAGCAGGGTGGTACCCTTGTAGGGGAGCGACGCCCCGAGGGCGGTGGATACGGAGCCGTCGATTCCGCTTACCCCACGGTTGCAGTCGCGCCGGTGGAACCGGCATGCGTCACCGGTGACGGCGTAGCGGGGTGTAAGCCCGTTGCTGAGCTGGAGGTTCCACTCGGCGGGGAGTGCTGACAGGAGGGTGTGGATGGCCCTGCGGTCTGACCACTCCCCGTTGTTCCCCCTCATTTCTATGGCCTGCGCCTCCTCGGCCCGGAATGCGGCCTCATGCCATAGCGACTTGAATTCGCTCATTGGCGCAGCGTGTCCGCGCGAGAGGTATTCCATCGCGTTGGCGAACCTCGGGAAAAATTCCTCCTCGCTGATTTCAATCCTGCGGGAGAGGGAGAAATATGAGTCTATGAGTGATTCATTCTCCCCTACATGCCAGTGCTCCTCAATCTTTGCCCCCCTCAGATATTCCTTCAGCCTCTTTGACAGCAGGCTTCCGCCGAAAGTAATCAGCAACGAAGGGCGGGAGGAAGGCTTCCTGAGCAGGTGGGAATCGAGGAAGAGGTCAGGCCGCGACAGAATCCCGGACACGTTCAGGTTGGCGAGCGCGTCGGCCACCACCGTCACCCCCGGCAGAGGGAGGAGTTTCGAGAAGGCGCGGTTCATCGCCGATGACGGGGGACAGAATCCCCCGACAATCAACACTTCGCGTCCGGAAGCCTCGGCGGCGAGTGTTTTGGCGGTCTCCACCCCCAGTTTGCGTGAAGGCAACACCAGGTCTACCTTCCTGAAAGTGGGTAGGTCAGGAAGTTTCTCTTCGGAAGTCAGCGGCTCGTCAAACGAAATGTTGATGTGCACCGGGCCGCGTCGGCCGTTCAGGGCTGTCTGAAAGGCTTCGTTAAGCACACGGTTGACAAGCCACCGGTCGCGGTCGCAGGTGATTTCCCCTTTCAGTGTGTATGACCCCTTGACGATGTTTGCCAATGCCCCCGGCTGCCTCATGGTCTGGCAGTCATCCTGTCCGATCCATTCGGCCGGACGGTCGGCGGAGATGACAATCAGCGGCGTCTTGCGGTAATACGCCTCGGCGACCGCCGGGGCATAGTTTAGCAACGCCGTGCCGGAGGTGCAGACCAGGGCGGCCGGGCGTCGCGACACCGACGCGTGGCCCAGGGCGATGAATGCCGCCGACCGCTCATCCACGACCGGCCTGACCGTCAGTGACGCCTGGCGCGAAAGGGCGATGATGAGCGGGGCGTTGCGTGAGCCCGGGGAGGTGAAAATGTCGGTGGCTCCGTAGGCTGCCAGGGCGGCGGCGAGACTATGGGCGGTTTCTTTTACGCAGTTGACCATTTCAATACAAAATTAGAAAAAATGGAGGAAAAATTTCGTATCTTTGCGGAGAAAATTTTGACAATATGACAAAGTCAGCTTATCATACCGCAGGGGAAGCGACCCCCGATTTCCCCAAGACCGAACAGCAGTTCGACAAGGCGATAGGGGAGTGCCGGAAGGTGTTCGCGTCGAAACTCCGCGACTACGGCGCTTCCTGGCGTCTGATGCGTCCGACAGCAGTCACAGACCAGATACTCATAAAGGCCGACCGCATACGCTCTCTTGAGACCAAAGGTGAGAGCCGGGTCGACGAACCGATAGATGACGCTTTCAGGGCGATAGTCAACTATGGCATCGTCGGCCTCATCCAGCTGCAGCTCGGGTATGCCGACCGGAAGGATGTCTCACCCGAGGAGGCGCTGGAGATGTATGACCGACATATGGCGGCCACCCGCGATGTGATGCTGGCCAAGAACCACGACTACAACGAGGCGTGGCGCAAGATGCGCGTCAGCTCTTACACCGACCTCATCCTCATGAAGCTCATGCGCACCAAGGAAATCGAGGACAACCTGGGCCACACCGAGGTCTCGGAAGGAATCGACGCCAATTACCAGGATATGATAAACTATGCCATCTTCGGCCTGATAAAGCTCGCCGAGGAGGCGGAAGCCAATAACTGACATTTTACGATGGATGTGACTCCAGAAAACGGCAATCCCTCCGAGGCTTCGTGCCCGTCGCATGGCGGATGTTGGGTCTCACGCGTGACCGCGAGCCGGTGGTTCCCGGCTGCGGTATGGACTATGAGGGTGTTGATTGGCTCCCTCTTCGTGATGTCGGGCCTGGTCAAGGGGATAGACCTGTGGGGATTCATCTTCAAGATAGAGGATTACCTCGCCGTATGGGGATTCACCGAGCCTCGCTCGCTTGTCCTTATGGGAGCGTTGCTTATCTCCGGGTATGAGTTCGTGTTCGGGTTTATGCTTGCCACCGGATGTTACAAGCGTGTGGCGGTATGGGCCTTGGCGGCGATGATGCTGGTCATGCTCCCGCTGACGGCGTATATCGCCGTGGCCAATCCGGTCAGCGACTGCGGGTGTTTCGGCGATTTCTGGATAATCTCCAACACCTGGACTTTCATCAAGAACATCCTGATTTCCGCCGCGCTGGTGTTCCTGCTGATATTCAACCGTCGGTTGCGGAGAGGTATGTTCCAGCCCGCGATACAGTGGATTGTCGGGGCATGGGTGTCGCTCTACTTCATAATAGTGGCCCTGTATGGCTACAATGTGCAGCCGATGGCTGATTTCAGGCCCTATCCGACAGGTTCGATGCTGGTGGAGAATGATGACACGGTGGCGGATGACGATGACAGCGTGGAGGAATCTGACGAGGATGATTCGGCAGAGGATATGACATTCATATATGAACGCGACGGAGAGCGGAGGGAATTCACCATAGATGACCTCCCTGACTCCACCTGGACTTTCGTCGAACGTGTCGAGGCTTCCTCCCCGGTTTCCGGCAGTCACCCCGGGGCTGATTTCGTGGTATATGACACGGATGGGGATGATGTCACGTCGGAAGCCGTCACCGGAGCCGGCACGGAACTGCTGGTTGTGATTCCCGAACCGCAGCGCATCGACATATCATAC
The DNA here is from genome assembly GCA_947177635.1 of uncultured Porphyromonadaceae bacterium. GTDB lineage: Bacteria > Bacteroidota > Bacteroidia > Bacteroidales > Muribaculaceae > UBA7173. The sequence continues at coordinate 75,067 of CAMWVQ010000003.1, forward strand.
ACATATTTCCTTAACGAGCTGAAACAGTGGGCCGACACCTCCGATGTCAGGATGGCTTGCGTGATTGCCGCCGACAGGCGTGGAATCGCCTACTGGAAAGATGTCTCGATGGCGTCGTATGAGGTGTATTCAGCCGAAGACACCAAGCTAAAGGAGCTTTCGCGCGGCACGATGTCGATTGTCGAGCTCTGCGACGGCCGTGTGGCGGCGAAATATACCCTCAGTTCGATTGACGGCGGAATCCTCGATGAAGGCCCCTCGGGAAGCGACCTTCTTGAGCGGATGGCCCCCAGGCCCGGTGCCTGGTTCAAGGCCCTGACCGGTTTCTTCGGGGTGTCGCTCCTGCTGCTCTACCTTTTCCAGAGCCTGGTATTGGCTGTTTCTGCAAGAATTAAGGGATTTTATCAAAAAAAAGCCGTAAATTTGCAGGCGAAATCAAAGGACACGCCCGCCGGGCAATGATATGCCGGCGGACTCCTGACAACCTCAACCATAACAAACTCCAATAATAATATGAGAAAGAATATCGTAGCAGGCAACTGGAAGATGAACACCACCCTCGCCGAAGGCGTAGGGCTGGCCAAGGATGTTAACGAAGCCCTCAAGGGCATCGACGCGAAGTGTGACGTGGTCATCTGCGTTCCCTTCACCCATCTGGCTTCTGTTGCCGGCGTGATCGATTCCAAGCTCGGCCTCGGTGCCGAGAACTGCGCCGACCATGTCAAGGGCGCATACACCGGCGAGGTTTCCGCTCCCATGGTGGCTTCAACCGGTGCCAAATATGTGATTCTCGGCCACTCAGAGCGTCGCCAGTATTACGGCGAGACCTCGGAAATCCTCAAGACCAAGGTCAACCTCGCCCTGGCTGAGAACCTGACCCCCATCTTCTGCATCGGCGAAGTTCTGGAGGAACGTGAGAACGGCACCTTCCTGGATGTTGTGACCAAGCAGATCGAGGAGGCTCTCTTCGACCTCTCCGCCGAGGACTTCGGTAAGCTCATCCTCGCTTACGAGCCCGTCTGGGCCATCGGTACCGGCAAGACCGCTACCGCCGAGCAGGCTGAGGAGATGCACGCCCACATCCGTTCGGTCATCGCCGGCAAGTATGGCCAGGAGGTCGCTGACAACTGCTCCATCCTCTACGGTGGTTCCTGCAAGCCCTCCAACGCCAAGGAGATTTTCGAGAAGCCCAACGTTGACGGTGGTCTCATCGGCGGCGCCGCTCTCGACTGCGCTTCCTTCATGGGCATCGTGACCGCATTCTGAAAACGATTTACCTGATGGTATGAGGGAGAGGACGCTCCGCGCGTCCTTTCCCGTCATACCTTTTTCATTCAAAGAGTCTACATACACCCTTATGAACCTCTATTCCAGACTTTTCTCCATTCTGCTGATACTCTCCGTCGCCACCGTCTCAGCTATGGCAGACATTTTGGAGAATCTCAACCGTCCGGGTTCGACGGTCACCGTCGAACAGCCCCAGGCCCTCGCCGAACGTCTGCGCGCTTCCGAGACCCCCTCATCAGAGGAGGCTTCCGGAGAGGAGACCTCGGAAGAGGAGAAAGAGGCTCCGGCGACACATCGCGTCAAAGGCAAGACAGTGGGATACCGAGTGCAGGTATATGCCGACAACAACCAGCGTGTGGCCAAAGCGGAGGCCCGCCAGCGCGAAAGGGCCATCGGACGCCGTTTCCCGGCAATGATGACCTATGTCGCCTACGCGTCCCCTTACTGGAGGCTGCGTGTCGGCGACTTCCGTACACAGGCCGAGGCAGAGAAGGCGGCGACAGACATCCGCCGGGCCTTCCCCTCATACGCCAAGGAGGTAAGGGTTGTCAGAGACCGTATCAATGCCCGGTGATTCCTCCGGGGCATACTGTTGACTTCGCTCTAATTGATTGAATAAGTGACTGAAATCAATTCTTATCTGGATGATGATTTCCCCGAAGGCTCCACTCCGGAGGAGAGGAAGGCTATTTCGGAAATCGCCTCTCATTACGAGGCGATATTAAGAATTATCGGCGATGACCCCTCACGCGAGGGGCTGCTGAAAACACCTTTGCGTGCGGCCCGCGCGCTGTGGTATGCTACCTCCGGCAACCGTTCCGGAGAGCCTGCCGACCTGATGCGCAAGGCGCTCTTCACCCACGAAGGCTCGCGGATGGTGGTGGTGCGTGACATCGAGTTCTACTCACTTTGCGAACATCATGTGCTGCCGTTTTTCGGCACGGTTTCCGTCGGTTACATCCCCGATGGTAGGATTGTCGGGCTGAGCAAGCTTGCCAGGGTCGTCAACGCCGTTGCCCGCAAGTTGCAGGTGCAGGAGCGTCTGACTGCTGAGATCTGCAAGGCAGTGGAGGATGCCCTCCATCCGCTCGGTGTGATTGCGTCGTGCCGTGCGTCCCACCTGTGCATGCAGATGCGTGGCGTCGAGAAGCAGCTCGCGTCCACCGTTACAACACATTATACCGGCCTGTTTGAAAATGACTCTGCGTTGCGCGAGGAATTCTACCGTATGACGGCCAACCAATGATTCCCAATTCTCACAACTGACATTGCAGGCGCTGTCCTGACACTGACCTATGAACGAATTGCTTATAACTTGCGCAGTGAGCGACTGGTTTTCAGCCCAGTTCCTCCTCGATTTCTTCTATAATAACGCCAGCTACCTTTTTGTTTTCCTCTTCATGGTGATCGAGAGCTCGTTTCTCCCCTTCCCGTCAGAGGTGGTGGTGCCCCCGGCAGCATACATAGCTGTCACGCGCGGCGACCTCAACGTTGTCCTGGTGGTGCTGGTGGCTACGGCCGGTGCGGTCGTGGGGGCATTGATAAACTATTTCCTCGCCGTATGGCTCGGTCGTCCGATTGTCTACGCTTTCGCCAACAGCCGTTTCGGCCACGCCTGCCTGATTGACGAGGCCAAGGTGCAGAAGGCTGAGAAATATTTCGACGACCACGGCGCGCTTTCCACCTTCATCGGCCGGTTGATTCCCGCCGTCAGGCAGCTCATCTCCATCCCCGCCGGCCTGGCGAGGATGAACATCGGCGTGTTCGTCATCTTCACCGCCCTCGGGGCAGGCGTGTGGAACTGTGTCCTCGCCGCCCTCGGCTACTGGCTCGGCAAGACCGTCCCCTATTCTCAGCTCTTCGAGTCGGTGGAGAAATACAACCACTACTTCACCATCGGCGGTTTCTGCCTCCTGCTTGTCTGCCTCCTGTTCATCGCCTGGCAGGCCCTGAAAAGCAAGTCGAAGAAATCGACAGGAGTGGAAAAATCCTGATAGCAACCCCTAACCATAACTTCCACCAATCATATGCTTGTTTCCCCCTCGCTTCTGTCGGCCGACTTCGCCAACCTGGCGAAAGATATAGAGATGATAAACCGCAGCGACGCCGATATGCTCCATCTCGACGTGATGGACGGCGTCTTTGTCCCCAACATATCCTTCGGGTTTCCGGTGATGGAGGCTGTCGGCAAGATTTGCGACAAGCCCCTCGACGTCCATCTGATGATTGTCGAGCCGGAGAAGTGGGTGAACCGGCTGCGCGACCTCGGGGCGGAGATTATGAATGTCCACCAGGAGGCTTGCGTTCATCTCGACCGCACAATCCACGCCATCAAGGAGGCGGGGATGAAAGCCGCCGTCACCCTCAACCCGTCGACCCCGGTGAGTCTTCTCGAAGATGTCATCACCGAGCTTGATATGGTGCTGCTGATGTCGGTCAACCCCGGATTCGGTGGTCAGAAGTTCATCGCCAACGCCGTGGCCAAGACCCGCCGCCTGCGCGAGATGATAGACCGCACAGGCTCCGGCGCCCTTATCGAAATCGACGGCGGTGTCAACGCCGAAACCGGCAAGCTCCTCGCCGAGGCCGGAGCCGACATCCTCGTTGCCGGCAGCTATGTCTTCAACGCGGCAGAGCCTCTTGAGGCCATCCGCTCCCTCAAACAGCTCTGACACGGCCATTCCCCAAGACGATTCAAATTCCGGTTTTTCATAGAGAGTTTATGATTGAGACCGACCGACTGATATTGCGTCATTGGCGCGAGGAGGATGCCCCCGCGCTCTACAAATATGCTTCAGACGGCCGTGTGAGCGAACTCGCAATGTGGCCGCGCCATACCTCCGTCGAATTCAGCCTGGAGGTGTTGCGCAACTTCTTCATCCCCAACCGCGACACATTCGCGATGGTGCTGAAAGAAACCGGCGAGCCGATAGGCTGCATCGGTCTTGTTCCTCCCGGTGACGAACACTATGAAATCAACCCATCCGAACGGGAAATCGGCTACTGGATAGGTCATCCCTACTGGGGACGCGGCCTGACCACCGAGGCATTGCAAGCTATCACCACCTACTGCCTCCACACTCTGCACATCCCCTCCCTGCTGATAACCACCGACCTCCGCAACATCGCCTCGCAGCGCGTCGCCCTGAAAAGCGGCTTCCTCCCCCTCGCCGATTACACCTTTGACGGCATCCCCGGCAAAGCCTTCCGTCTCCTCCCCTGAGCATCCCCGGGTCTCACGCAACAAGTCTCACGCAACAAGTCTCACGCAGATTCCGCAGATAAGCAGATTTCTCGCAGATAAAGCAGATAAAAAGGATAGGCCCGATTAAAAAAGGTCTCACAGATTACACAGATTACACAGAAGCCATCCGGAAGATATGGAAAGTCTCTTTGGTGTCTTCTTTTTATTATGGTCTAATAATTTGATCGGATTTACCAGATAATCCGATGACGATTCTGAAAGAATCTTTGTTGTTATATTTGAGAATTAGCTATGTCATAGTATGGATATTCGTGAATTTTATTTATACTGGTTCTCAATCTATCTGAATCTATCTTTAAGATGAAGCGCTTGGTTATTGATTCGTTTTGACTCTATAATTGAGTGGAGGGATTCTATCGTCAATTGAAAGTATGCAGTTAACGTTAGTAGAATTGCGTATAATTAAAATATTTGTATTATATTTGCAAAAAAAAGAATATATGGCAAGAGTGAAATTTTTCTCAGAAATAGGTTGTAAGATATATGTTGACACTGAGTTGATTGGCGAAGTCCCTGCAAATCAGATTTTGGCCGTTGAATTGCAAATTGGGAGTTATCTTGTTGACATTAAAACAACAACAGAAGAACTTCTACGTCGGTATACCCTCAATGTCGAATCAGGTCAAAGTCAGATTATTCAAAATGTAAATTATAAGGAAGAGAGTATACTGCACCATATCAAGACTTTACAAGATGATCCTTCAATTATTTTTCATAACAATAGATGCAAAATTGAATACAACGGTAAATTTGGTTTTATAAATAGTCGTTTTGAAATTATTATAAATCCTATATATAGTGATGCTGGTGATTTTCTTACGGATAAAATTCTTGTTAAGAAGTTTTTCTCTGATAATGAAAAAGCGACAATCATTGATGTCAACGGTAATATTTGTTACGGAAAGTGGTTTGATTACATTGAAGAAGATGCAAATAAAGTCCTCTTACTACATAACAATAAATTTGTCGTAATAAGTAAAGCCGATTATTCAATCATTGCAGAGTATGAAAGGATTAGAGATTATCAACCTAAAGAGTTAATTCCAGTAGGTAAAAGAATTGGGTTAGATGATATGTATGGTTATATCGACTCTGTAGGGAATGAGATCATACCTTTCATCTTCAATAAAGCGTATAATTTTGATGAATCCGGATTCGCACGTGTTGAGAGGCATGGTATAGGGCGCGTTGTTGATAAGGACGGTAACGTGTATATATGTTTAGAAGATGCTTTAAAAGATGGGAAAGAAGAAACGCGGATAGTATCACGATTCTTTGTTGACAAAATAGAATCGGTAGACATAGAATCGGTAAAAATAGAATCGGTAGAAGAAAAGTATATTTATAAAGCAGCTAAATTACCTCCCGAGGAAGCCAAAACAAGCGATTTTTTTGGAAGGTATTATACACCTATTAAAGAGAATAATAAATGGGCACTTCGTGATGATGATGAATTCATCCTATCAGACGAAGTTGCATTGCTGTATGTTTGTGATCGAATATTTTATTTTAATGAGGTCTACTTTGCATATAGATTAAATAATGAATGTATTATCATAAATTTTTCAGACCCAAAAAAGAATAAATCTTTCAAATATGACACAATATACCCTGTCCTCCGATGGAAACACACATTTCAGGCCCAATATGATGATTGGGAACTTACAAGCATAATAGTAAGTCATAAAGGAAAGTATGGATTGATTGATTCGAATGGTAACGAACTCTTACCAATAATATATGATAGAATCGAGACAACAGATGCAACAGAAGCTGTTGAGAAATTTGTATCTGGCACAATTGGTATTATTTGGAAGGATGACAAGTGCAGCCTTGTCAATCTAATAAATGGTGTATTATTCGATGATATTATTTATGATGACATAACGTTCAATCCATGGGAAGATGTTGATATTTTGATAGATTCGATATTTATTGTAAAAAAAGATAAGAAATACGGTTGTAGAGATGCTGATTTCAAAGAGATTCTGCCTGCTATATATGATAGAATGGACTTTAAATTGGATTATTTCTATGATGGATATATTTACAAAATAATATTGTCTATAGGGACAAAAAAAGGCGTTTATGAATTCTGTAAAAACTATAATCTGTATAATCCAGGCCCCATAACTACTTACAGGTTTAGCACTGAGGTTAAATATGATGAATGTGTATTTTTAGATAATAAAAACTCAGTTGCTGCTGATGGAAGGTTATCTTATGTAGGTGTCCGTAAAAATAACAAATGGGGAATTTTAGATGCCACATATAGTTGGGCTACAAATGAAGAAGACCTTGAATTTAAGTATGATTCATTAGAAGCTCTAATTGCAGATGCAAATCAGGAGTTTAGACGGCGAATTAGAGGGCGAAATGAAAAGTATTATGATGATGGAATATAGATGTATTATTGAAGACGTAATCTGTTTAATAACATAACGCTTTGTGTGGAATCAATACGATATCAATTTATTAAAAGGAAATTTATGCAAAATATAATTCATTTGAGAAAATTGTATGAAGCTAAGGCAATTAAATATCAGTAAGAGAATAGATGTCTATGTGTAGGTTAAGAGTTTAATCAAATTTTGCTGTTCAAAATATTATCTAAGTGAGTGTTAGATTTTAATTATAGTTTTCATGTGATATTATGCTAGATATGAACAGATGGAGCACATATAACCAAAGTGAGAATGCAATAAATAATGTTGACAGACGGAGAATGTCTGACGCTGGAATGTCTATTGTTTGTTGGCAAATAGTCCTGCCATTGTTTTTTATAATAGGTATATGGAGTACGTTTAAGACAAAACGATGATATTAATGGATGTTATGTTAGTATTGACTGGAATTGTATGGGAATTGAAAGCGTCAGTCATCTAAATGACTTTTTCAGATTAAAGGTAAAAGAACTGAATGCTCAGTTTGAGCAGGCAAAGGCATTGATAGTCAATCATAATCTGTCAGTGGGCCTGATTTTGGAGGAAATATTGCGTGAGTTTCTTCGTGAAGTGCTCCCCGGTAGATTTGGTATAACGCAAGGATTTATCGCAATGGGGGCTAAGCTGTCACGTCAATGCGATATAATAATTTACAATTGTGTGGATTATGCACCGTTATATTCAGCTGGAGATATTAAGATTGTGCCGTCAGAAAGTGTTGCGGCTGTGATTGAAGTAAAATCATCAATTGATTCCAAGAGATTTATTGAAACCATTAAAGCCTTTGATACATTAACACGTATGGGGATTCGTGATAAGTACTTATTTGTATTCTCATCCCCTCAGGCGAAATCTATAATAAGCTGGCTGTATAAATATGATTTTAAAAACAGATGCAAAATGATTTCACAATGTAATGATGACTCATACATAGTTTCGGATAGCAATCATTTAGATGTGGGTGATTTGGAGGTAATTCCTAAGGGAATAGTAAGTTTGGAAAAAGAGATGTTTTTATCTCTGTCGCATTGTCAAGACGATAAAAACGACTATTGGGGCTATGTGGAATATGAGGTGACAGATATGGCGGAAAAACGAGTTTCTTGTTTACAGCAATTCTTGACATCTCTACAAGATGCCATAATCGAGGTTAAACACACAGAGCTATTCATCCCATATGATAATATTAAGGAGGGTGATGATATGAATGATATGCGGGATTTAAAAATTAAAAACAGCTTCCAGTTGGTGCCATTTTAAGAAATTGTTTTATGTAGATGAGTGAATATTATAACATTGTCTGAATCCGGGGTAGGCTTTTCGGGTATATCAAAAATGATTCCTTCGGAATCGTAGGTGGCAATATCGGTTAAGTCCTATTATCCAATTATATTATAAATATGAATAATTTAAGTATGATTGAATTATTAGGACATCCCATAATAAAAGACAACTCAAAAAAACTCCGTTTCATCCGGATGGCTTCTGTGTAATCCGTGTAATCCGTGAGACCATTCCCCAATCTTCTGTAATCCTTGTTATCTGCGGGAAATCTGCTTATCTGCGGAATCTGCGTGAGACCCGTTGCCATCCATATGAGGACAAGTGGATAGCTACGTCGGAATCTGCGCTGGAAATTGAGATGGGGATGGGGATAAATTAGGTGGGGAATGGGGCGGGTTTGGGAAATTGTTGTAATTTTGTGGAAACAAATAGAGTTCCCATTGGTATGAATGAAGAGCCTTTGAGCCAGCTGTATCTGAAGGATACGGCGTTCCAGAATCTGATGCAGCGGCGCGTTTTCAATGTGCTGCTGGTGGCTTCCCCCTATGACGCGTTCATGATGGAGGAGGATGGGCGTGTGGAGGAACAGCTCTACAACGAGTATGTGGCCCTCAACCTGTCGTCGCCTCCGCGTATCACCCGTGTGTCGCATATCAGCGAGGCACTGGCGATGATGGCACAGAAGAATTTCGACCTTGTGATAGCGATGCCGGGAATGGACATCAGCGAGACCTTCATCGGGGCCAAGGCGATAAAGCTGGTTTTCCCGTCGGTGCCGATTGTGGTGCTGACCCCTTTCTCCAAGGAGGTGTCGCGCCGTCTGGCGTCGGAGGATTTCAGCGGCATAGACTATGTGTTCTCCTGGCTGGGTAATGTCGACCTGCTGCTTGCCATAATCAAGCTGATCGAAGACCGGATGAATGCCGAGAACGATGTGCTGGATGTCGGTGTGCAGATGATTCTGATGGTCGAGGATTCGGTAAGGTTCTACTCCTCGATTCTGCCACATCTCTACAAGTTCCTGCTCAAGCAGAGCCGCGAGTTCTCCACCGAGGCCCTCAACGAGCATGAGAAGATGCTGCGTATGCGCGGCCGCCCCAAGGTGATGCTCGCCCGCGACTATGAGGAGGCGCTGGAGCTTTACGAAAAATATTCCGACAAGATGCTCGGCATCATCACCGATGTCTCCTTCATGCGTGGCGGGGAGAAAGACCCTCACGCCGGGTTGCGGTTCGCCCACCGGGTGAGGAACAACGACCCCTATCTGCCGATAATCGTGGAGTCGACCGAGACGGCCAACGCCCCGCTGGTAAAGGAGTTCAACGGCATATTCCTCGACAAGAACTCCAAGAAGCTGCCTGTTGACCTCGGGAAGGAAATCATGTGCAACTTCGGCTTCGGCGATTTCGTGATGCGCGACCCCGACACTGGTGAGGAGATAATGCGCATCCATTCGCTCAACGAGATGCAGAAGCGGATGTTCGAGATTCCCGACAAGACGCTGCTCTGGCACGCGTGTCGCAACGACATCTCGCGCTGGCTCTATTCGCGCGCCATGTTCCCTATCGCAGATGTCATCCGCCGCCACCGTTTCCGCAACATCGAGGAGGCACAGGAGGTGAAACAGCTGTTTTTCGACCTGATAGTCAAATACAGGAAGATGAAGAACAGGGGAGTGGTGGCCGAATTCCGCAAAGAGCGGTTTGACTATTATTCCAATTTCGCGCGTATCGGCCAGGGGTCACTCGGAGGGAAAGGGCGCGGTCTGGCCTTCATAGACTCCATAATCAAGAAGCATCCGGAGTTTGACAATTTCGACGGGGTGTCGATTTCGATACCCCGCACCGTCGTGCTCTGCACCGACATCTTCGATGAGTTCATGGCCGACAACGACCTCTATCCCGTCGGCCTGTCAGACCTCCCCGACGAGGAGATTCTGGCCCGTTTCCTGGCCGCGAAGCTGCCCGACCGCGTTCGCGAAGACCTGCTGGCCCTTACCGAAGTGGTCGACAAACCGTTGGCCATCAGAAGTTCCTCGCTGCTTGAGGACTCGCATTACCAGCCCTTCGCCGGTATCTATTCCACCTATATGATACCCCGAATCACTGACCGCGAGCATATGCGGAAGGTGCTGACAGACGCCATCAAAGGGGTCTATGCCTCGGTGTTCTATTCCGAGTCGAAAGCCTATATGTCGGCCACATCCAATGTCATCGACCAGGAGAAGATGGCCGTGATAATCCAGGAGGTGGCAGGCACAGACCACGACTGCTTCTATTTCCCCTCCTTCTCCGGGGTAGGACGTTCGCTCAACTATTATCCGATCAACGACGAACAGACCGAGGATGGGGTGGCGCAGGTTGCCATCGGACTCGGAAAGTATATCGTGGATGGAGGCATGGCGTTGCGATTCTCCCCGAAGCACCCCGGGAAGGTGTTGCAGACCTCCACGCTCGACCTCGCCCTGCGCGACACGCAGCGGCAACTCTATGCCCTCGACCTCAACAACATCCCGGAGGATTTCAAGGTCGATGACGGCTTCAACATCACAAAAAAGAATGTGCAGGATTTCGCCCGCTCGGGCGACACCCTCAGATACCTTGTGTCGACATTCGACATCAACGACCAGATGCTCCGCGACTCCCATCTCGGCCTTGGCCGCAAGGTGGTGACATTCTCAAACATACTGCGCGACAACGTGTTCCCCCTCGCCGAGGCTGTTGACACGATGCTCTCGACCGGACAGGAAGCCATGCAGCGTCCCGTCGAGATAGAGTTCGCCGGGAACATCGGTCCTGACGGCAACCTGAAGGGGCGCATCTACTGGCTCCAGATACGTCCGATTATCGACCGCAAGGAGGATGTGGATGAATCGGTGCTGGCGCTTGATAACTCACAGCTGATACTGCGCAGCTCTACCGCCCTCGGCCACGGCACAAACGACTCTGTAAGCACCGTCATGTATGTGCGTCCCGAGAACTTCTCATCATTCCGTAACCCCGAAATAGCTCAGGAAATCGCCCGCCTCAACAAGGGATTCATGGAGACAGGTGAGGGGTATGTGCTGATAGGCCCGGGCCGGTGGGGCTCGTCAGACAATGCCCTCGGCATCCCAGTCAGATGGGCCGACATCTCGGCGGCGCGCCTGATTGTCGAGTCCTCGCTTGCCAACTACCGTGTGGAGCCGTCGCAAGGCACCCACTTCTTCCAGAACCTCACATCATTCGGTGTCGGCTATTTCACCGTCAACCCCTTCTCGGGGGATGACCTCTACGATGTCGATTACCTCAATTCCCTCCCCGCCGAATATGAGTCTGACACCCTGCGCATAGTCAGGATGCCCTCCCCTCTGGTAATCGGTATCAACGGCCGCAAAGGCATCGGAGTGGTCGCCAAGCCGGGCGTTCTGTGACCAGTTGCGGGTATGGCGAAAAATAAGTGACGGGGCGGCGGTTAAGTAGATTTATTTTCGTAACTTTGTCTGTTGATAGACAATGGGGCGCGACCTGACGTGGCTCTTGCCTGTCTGCTTACACTTGCAAATATAGACAGAATGGGTTTCTTCGACATGATGAAAAGGGCGATGGGATTCTCCCCCGCCGACGATGACGAACTGGAGGTGGAGGGCATTGACGCCACCGTCACCCCTTTGCGCCAGAGGGCGCTCCCTGCCGCAGATGGGGAGCGCGACAAGGCCGCTGATTCCGCCGAAGGTGAGCCGGAGAGCGCCGCCGCCGGAGAGGAGTGTCGCCCGGCCGAAGCCGAGCAGCGTCCCGATGCCTCGATGATTTTCGAAGGGGTGGTAGGGATGTTCAACGAGGCCCTTCCCGCATTCCTGCGCGACAGCGTTGATCCGGAGAAACAACGCCGGCTGTTGTATGAGGCCCTTGACGGCTCAGTCAAGGGATACTTCGAGCATCTTGAGAAGAATGTGGAGCGCAGGCTCCACACCCGTTACCAGGCGGAGAGCCGCAATCTGCAGGAGCAGATAGAGGAGCTGCGCCGCAAGGCACGCAAGGAGGAGGAGGGGAACTCCAACGCCAAGAACCTGCAACTGAGTGCCGAACGTCAGAAGCGCGCCCTGTCAGAGCGCGTCCATGAGCTTGAGAAACAGCTCGCGTCTGTCGAGGCCGAGAATGAACAATACATACTTGAGAACAAGTCGATGGCCAACAAGCTCCGTATGGCATCCCTGGCTGACCGGGATGTCGACGCGGCGGCCCATATCGAGGAGGCCGACCGCAAGGTGGCCGAGGCGGAAGGACGCCTTGCCGCCGCGCAGGAGGCTCTGAAACTCTCCGAGGCGAGAATCGCAGAGCTGTCTGCGGCCGCGGCCGAAGCGTCGGAGGCTGCGGCGGTTGCCGGTGACGCTGCCGACTCAGCCCGGGTGGCCGAACTTGAGATGGAGGTCGCCACCCTGCGCGACAGCCTTGAGCAGGCAAAGGCCAAGGATGAGCTGAGCCGTGCCATGGTCAACGACCTCAACACACGTGCCGCCGAGGCCCGACGCGTCGCCTCGGAGAAGGAGGAGCAGGCTGCCGCGATGCAGGCTGACCTCAGCAGCCTCAATGAGCAGCTTGCGCTGATGACTGCCCGCCTGTCGAAAGCCCAGGATGACCTTAAGGTTGTCAGGGAGGTGCAGGAGCAGGTGGCCAGGCTTGAGGAGAGCCAGAGGGTGAATGACGCCGCCATCCGCCGCCAGAAGGATGAGCTGATGGAGAAGGATGAACTCATAAGGATAAAGGATGCCGACCTGCTGACCAAGAACGCCACCCTGCGTATAAAGGATGAGACGATACGTCGCCTTGAAGACCAGACCGACTCACTGAGGAAGTCGGTGGAGACGGCGCAGTTCGAGAAGACCCAGGCCGAGAGCGCGTTGCGTTCGGAAATCGAACGCCTGAAAACCCTCAAGGGGATAAGCACCGCAGCCGACACGGCTGTCGCTGTCGTTCCCCCCGAAGTGGTGACTGAGATTCCTGTCATTCCGGTCTCGGAGGGTGACAGCCTTGACCTGACCCTTGACTTGCCCGAACTTGTGACCCCGCAGATGGAGGTGGTGACACCCCCGAAACCCCGCCGGGGGCGTCCCCCGAAACCCCGTCAGGAGGTGCCGGAGGCTCCCCCCGTCGTGAATAAGGAGGAGAAAACCGCGAAGGAGGCCGACGACAGCGATTTCTCGCTGCTCGACAGCACCGACTGGCTCATCGCGACTCCGGCGCCCGAACCGCCAAAGCCTAAGCGTCAGCGCAAGCAGAAGGCAGAGTCGGCCGATGACGCCTTCGGCTACAAGGAACCCGCACGGCAGGAACCGCCCGACAATCCGGCTCAGATGTTACTCTGGTAATTGAAACAAATCTTATTGAAGATGAATAATTTAGCCAAAACAATCACCTGCGTGGCCGCATTCCTTTCAATGGGAGGCGGCCTCCTGTGCGCGCAGGCCAAGATAGATGTCGAGGGTATCGCAAAATATGTCTACCCCGGCAACACCCCTGAATCACCCAAGAGTTTCACCTACCTCCCCGACGGCGAGAGCTACCTTCTGCTTGGAAAGGAGGGGAAGACAATCGAACGCTACGAGACAGCGACAGGCAAACTGCTTGAGACGGTGCTGGATGTGAGCCACACCCGCGAGAACTCTGTCGCGTCGGTAGAGGATTTCATCCTCAGCCCTGACGGCTCGAAACTTCTGCTTTACACAACCAAGACCCCCGTCTACCGTCATTCCTTCAAGGCCGACTGGCATGTGTTTGAAATCAAACGCAACATACTGCGCCCGCTGTCTAAGCAGTTCAGGCTCCAGCAGGCGCCGCTCTTCTCGCCCGACGGCAGGATGGTTGCATTCGTGGCCGACAACAACATCCATATCAAGAAAATCGACTACGATTCGGAGGTTGCCGTGACAAAGGACGGCGTGGTTGACAAGGTGATAAACGGCATTCCCGACTGGACATATGAGGAGGAGTTCGCCACTGACTGCTCGATGGTCTGGTCACCCGACAACTCGACCCTCTGTTTCCTCCGTTACGATGAGGAGAAGGTGCCTAAGTTCTCATTCCCCCTTTATCAGGGGTATTGTTCCCCCTCGGCCGAATACGCCCTATATCCCGGCGCATTCTCTTACAAATATCCTGTGGCCGGAGAGTCGAATTCGGTGGTCACCCTCCACAGTTACGATGTGGAGACAAGGAAAACCAAGGATATCGCGCTGGGTAACCTCCCGGTGGAATACATACCCCGCATCGCTTATGGAGGCGACTCCTCCGAAAGACTGATGGCCGTCACCCTCAACCGCGCCCAGAACCGCATGGAGGTGTTCGCTGTCAATCCCAAATCGACCGTATCCAAGTCTGTGCTGGTCGAAGAGTCGAAGGCGTGGCTCAATCCGATGGCCTATGAGGAAATCCATTGGGGGAAGGAGAGCTTCGTCATCACATCGGAGCGTACCGGCTGGAACCATCTATACGAGTATTCCTACGCCGGACAGCAGTTGCGCCAGATAACCTCAGGTGATTTCGATGTCACCGGCTATTACGGGGCCGACCAGCTCGGCAACATCTATTTCCAGTCGACCGCCCAGCTCCTTGACGGGCAGGGAGACCGGGGTGCCACCAGCCGTGTGATACAGAAAATTGACAGGACAGGGAAGAAGCAGCTGCCCATCACCCCCTCGAAGGGGTGGGCGTCGGCTACATTCTCCCCTGCGATGAACTATTATGTCGTGAATTACAGCAACGAGCAGACTCCTCCGCGCCACACGATGTACAACACCAAGGAGAAGGAGATGAGGGTGCTGGTAGACAATGCCGGTTATGCCGCCCGCTATACCTCCCTCCCCCGAAAGGAATTCTTCACATTCACCTCTGACGGCTATTCACTTAACGGCTACATGATCAAACCTGCCGGATTCGACGCGTCGAAGAAATATCCCGTCATAATGTGGCAGTACAGCGGCCCCGGCTCGCAGGAGGTCACTGACCGCTGGCGTATGGACTGGGACTACTATGCCGCCGCCGAACGTGGATTCGTGGTGATATGTGTCGACGGCCGTGGCACCGGTGGCCGCGGCACAGCTTTCCGCGATGTCGTCTACCGCAATCTCGGCCATTACGAGACAATCGACCAGCTTGCCGCCGCCCGTTATGCCGCGTCGCTCCCCTTTGTGGATGGCTCGCGCATCGGCATCGCGGGGTGGAGCTACGGCGGATATGAAACCCTGATGGCGGTTTCTGACCCGGCTGCCCCCTTCAAGGCCGCCGTCGCCATCGCCCCTGTCACCTCCTGGCGTTACTACGACACGGTGTATGCCGAGCGTTACATGCTCACCCCTGGGGAGAATGAGGAGGGTTACCGCGCGAGTGCCCCGATTGAGCGTGTCGACAATGTGGAGTGTTCGCTGCTGATGATGCACGGCACCGCCGACGACAACGTGCATCTCTCGAACACAATCGAGTATGTCAGCCGACTGCAGGAATCAGGGCGCGTTTGTGACATGCTGCTCTTCCCCAATATGAACCATTCGATAAACGGCTGTGACGCCAGGGCGCTGGTTTATGGTCGTATGGTCGAATACTTCGTCAGGAATCTTTGACTGTAATCTGACTGTCACCATAATAATGATGGAAACGCGTTACGTCGCGGTTACATGTTAAACGTTCCGGCGATTTCGTGTGTTAATGATTCCGGATGTGGTCATTCCGGCGACGTAGTATAACAGAACAGAAGAGATCAACAATAGATATGTTCCATTCCCATCAACGCAGAGAAGGATTGAGTGCCGCCATATTCGGCTTATGGCGCAACTGGACGATAGCCATAGGATTTCTGGCAGTGCTGTCGTTTGTCTCGCCGCTGATAAGCCAGGTGTGGCTTGCCCCGGTCTGCGCAGTGCTGTTTCTTGCCTTGCAGGTTGTCAGGGCCGCGATGAACAACCAGACAGTACCGGTATGCTCGCGCCTTTACAAGGAGGTGTCGGTCATAATCCTGGTCATCACATGTGTAGTGCTTGTGAGGTATTTCATCACCGGCGGTGATGGCTCGTTTGAGCTGACCGGCCAGCCTGTCAACAGCAAAGGCCCGTTGCTGGGAATCCTGATAAGTGCCCCGGTCACCGCCCTCGTGACGGCGTTTTTCCTTCTGCAGAGGAGAGAGCCGCTGGTTTGCCAGCTCTGCCATCTGCGTTACGGCAATGTGGTGAAGAACGGGTTCATAGGCATGCTGTATCAGCGTGAGTGGCGTTACCAGACCCGCCTGCTGATGGTGCTGTCGCTCATCCTGACCGTCGTTGACTGGACTTACTACCTTTGCCATTACATCAATGTCAACCTCAACCGGGCCGATTATTTCTTCTTCCTCTGGCTCCCGCTGTCGTTGTATGTGATTTCGCTGCTTTACCTCGGCTGGCGTTACTACTCGCTGTGGGTGTTCTATTGCCATAACGACGAGGGGCATCTGGTTGAGAACCCGAGTTCGACCACTGTCAGGTTCCTTGTGATATGTGACGACAAGGTGTTGCTCGACATCCGCCGCACAGACAAGTTCTTCAACAACGGGGTTGTGATAAAGCAGTTCGACACCCCCGCCGTGGCCACGCTTCCTTACCAGGAACGTTACGACGCCGGACGTGCCGCTGAGCTGTTCAGGCAGATTTCAGGTATCCGCGACGCGGAGATAAGGCCTATGTATGACAGCCCTGACAATGTGACTTACCGCAACATATTCCATTTCTTCGCGTTCATAGGCAACCCTGATGAAATCACCGAGTCGAAGATTCAGGGGGAATGGTTCTCGCTTGGCGAGTTGCGACAGCTGATGAACCAGCACCTCACGGGCAATGACTTCAATTCGGAGATGGCGCGCATATACCGCATAGCCATGGCCTGGAAGACATACGACCGGGAGGGGCGCCGTCTCTACAAGTTCAAGCATTACCGCCCGACCTTCCGCATCAAGGACATCCGTAACTGGGAGGTGGATTACAACGACGGCCACTGGCTGACAGTCGGACGTCTCAATGAAGACAGCCACTTGTTCAGGCTTCGCCGTTTCCTTAAAAGGCTGGAGGATAAAATCCGTCGCCACACCCCGATGACAAACCTTTTCACCTGAAAACATATGGCAGACGCTGAAAATATTGAGCGCCCGATTCTTGCTGTTGTGGGGCCTACGGCCTCCGGCAAGACCGGATATGCCGTGGCCGTGGCCCGTCTCGGCGACGGGGAGATAATCAGCGGCGACTCCCGCCAGGTCTACCGAGGCATGGATATCGGCACCGGCAAAGATCTCGGGGAATACGGCGAGGTGAGGTGCCATCTGCTCGATGTCGCCGAGGCAGGCGATAAATACAACCTCTTCCAGTATCTCAGGGACGCAGGAGAGGCTGTGGCGGACATATCCAGCCGGGGGAAGTTGCCGGTATTGTGTGGCGGCAGCGGCCTGTATGTCGAGTCTTTGCTCAAAGGGCTGAAGTTGCCCCCTGTCCCGGAGAATCCGGAATTGAGGGCTTCGCTTGCCGGAAAGTCGCTCGCCGAGCTTACGGGGATTCTGTCAGGAATGAAGACCCTCCATAACACCACCGATGTCGACAGCTGTCAGCGCGCAATCCGGGCCATCGAGATTGAGGAATATTACCTCGCTCACCCTGAGGAGGCGAAGGACGCGCGGGAGGCGACTCCCCGCCGTGCCACAATCATAGGGGTGGATGTCGACCGTGAGGTGAGGCGCGAACGTATCTCCCGCCGTCTTGACGCGAGACTTGAGGAGGGGATGGTCGACGAGGTCAGAAGACTGCTTGACGGCGGAGTCGCCCCCGAAGACCTCATTTATTATGGACTGGAATATAAGTTCGTGACCGAATACCTTGTCGGGAAGACCTCCTATTCAGAGATGAGGCGTCTGCTTGAGATAGCTATACACCAGTTCGCGAAACGACAGATGACCTGGTTCAGGGGTGCCGAGCGCCGCGGACTTCACATTCATTGGCTGTCAGGCGGCTTGCCTCGGGAGGAATTTGCCCGGCAGGCAATCGAAATATACCGGAGTGAACAGGGATGAGAATAGGCCGGATGCTTAGAATGTTGGTTCTCCTGATGATTGTGTGCTGGTCGTCGGAGGATGTTTTTTGCGCAGTCGGTCGTCTTGTCGAAGGAGGGGTGACGCTTGAAAGTGGGGAGACAAGGGGATGGAGCCTCGGCGGAACTGTTTTGTCTGACGTTGAATTCCGTGGAAAATTCCTCAAAGGAGATGTCGGAGATGGTAAAGGTTGGGAGATATCGTTATGTGACAGCCGGGGGGATACAGTCGCCAGAGTGAATGTTGGCAGGCGCGGTGTGTCGTATGATGAAATCGCCAACGGGCAGAACGAAGTCGTTCTCACAATCAGGGATTATGGAGAGGAAACCGGTATTGGAATAGGGGAGAGGGAAGTTGGCAGACGTGTTGTAGGCGGGGATGCTGTCTCGGTGTCGATGATGGCGACCACAGACGGGACGGCCGAGATTTGGTGTGGCGACACCAAACTTGAATCGATAGGGTTAATATATGTCGGCAATGGGGTGACATCCGTCTCGGTCAAGGCGACAGGCCCGGTGGAAATCGTGTCGGTGAATATCAAGGAAGAGGCTACAGAGACCGTGAGGGAGATGACCCTTTGGAACGAAAATTCGCTGATTGAGCGTTTTGCCTCTACCACCGACCACCGCGAGGGTTTCTATGACTATCTCGACTGTGATATGGACACGGAGCGTTGCCGTCTTGGCGGACGTTACAGGCTGGCGGTGGTCAATGACGGAAAGGGTGGCTATGACCTGGTTTATATCTCAGGTGCGGAGGAGAACAGCCGTGAGTGGGAGACCGGGATGCTGAAAGGAAAACTGACCCCTACTTTGTTTCAGAACCATTATAACCTGTCGTGGCTTGATTCCGGGTTCGCCGATGATATGGAGGAGCTTTGGGGGATGCTCGACGGAACGTTGCTGTCGTTAAGCTTTCCGAGGGAGAGAACCACTGTCAGGTTCAGCCGTTCGCGCCAGGGCCGGTGACAACCGGCTGTATATCTCCGGTGGCGGTGTTGTAGGATATTATGTAATCGTGGAACGTCACCGTGTAGACTCCGGCGTTGCGTGTGACGGCGTAGACCTCCCCGAGATTGTCGGTTGTGACAATGTAGTCGTAAAGGGCTGACGGGAACTGGTCGAAAAGGAATTGTTGCGGGATGGGGCTGCCGTTCCCCTCCACTGTCGTCCATGCAAGTGACGGGTTGAAGACAAGTGATGCGGAGTTGTCGAGATTGACAGTGTATGTGCCGGCCGATTCGCTGAACCCCGATACCCCTTGTCCGGGGAAATACTGGCTGATGAACTGCTGAATCTCGCGTGGGAGGTCGTTGAAGTCGTTGTCGCCGCAGGAGGTGGTGGCGGCGACCCCGAGGAATACGGCTGTCAGTGAGGCAAGGAGTTTTATCCTCTTGATGAATGATACGGTTAAGGCCATAAGTCGAAACGTTTTTTGTTATTCAACGTCGGCTTATGGCCTATTGTTCGTTTTGAGAAGCTCCCGGTTGAATCAGAAATACCAGGGATGGTTTCGCAAGGAGAGGGTTGTGGCGGTCTCGGGGCCGATGCGGCGCACGGCAATCAGGCCGGGGTTCTCATAGTCGGGAGCTGCGGGGTCGAGCGAGCTGACCCTGACACGGGCCGAGGAGTGGATGTAGGCCGCCCCTCCGGTGGAGATGGCTACATGGGTTATGCGTCCGGTCTTGACATTCCCGAAAAACAATAGGTCTCCGGCCCGGAATGATGATGGGTCGGTCTTGTCTACCGGAGTACCTACCTTGACCTGCTGTGAGGCGTCTCTGGGGAGCATCACCCCTTGGCGGTAGGCGCATATCTGGGTCAGGCCCGAGCAGTCCATACCCTTGGTGGAGGTGCCCCCCCAGACATACGGCGCACCCATCATCCTTGCGGCATATTCCGGCATACGGGCAGGTTCCCATTCCTGTGAGGCCCATTCCCCGATGGGGATGAGGAGAGAGTCTGGGAGGAATCCGGTTCGTCCGTCGGGAAGAGAAACGGCTGTCAGTCCATCCTGACTTTCTCCGGGGAGGATGCTGAGTATCGAACCGCTGACAAGGTCTGTCAGACGGCTCGACTCGGGGGCGGATGAGGGGTAGGCCATCGCGTAGACGGTCCGGTCTGTCATCACCACAGCCCTGGAGGAGGAACGCCACAGTTGCATCTCTGTGTCGTCCAGCCCCTGCAGGGTGTTGTTCCTGACATATCCCGCGTAACCTTCAGGGGTCTCCACCTTCCACCAGTCTCCAGCCTTGCGGGTTATCTTCAGGGGGGTGCCCATGACTACCTGCGACACCTGTTCCGAGCCGTGTCGCGGCTCGCTGCGGAGTATGGCCACAGACACTTTCGGTAATGCCCACCGTTGGGCGCAGGCTGAGATTGCCGTGGCCGATATCGCGGTGAGAAACAGCAGGAATCTGAGGGAGATGATTTTCATATGAGGAATGTAAGGAGGGGATGGAAGTTGTGTGAATGATTCGTCGACATACAGCAAGGACGCGCTGAGGCGCGTCCCGATGCCGTATGATGCGATTATTTGCAGATCGAGGCGATTACCTCCTTGATGTCGTTGGCAAGGGCGTCAGCCTCCTCCATCGTGTGGGCCTCGGCATAGATGCGGATGATAGGCTCGGTGTTGGATTTGCGGAGGTGTACCCACGACTGGGGGAAGTCAATCTTCACGCCGTCGATGTCGGTGATTTTCTCAGACTTGTAACGCTCCTTCATAGCGTCGAGGATGGCGTCCACGTCTATGTCGGGGGTGAGCTGTATTTTGTTCTTGGCGATGGCGTAGGGGGGATAGCCGGCTTTAAGCTCGGTTACCTTCTTGCCGCTCTTGGCCATCAGGGTGAGGAAGAGGGCCACCCCGACAAGGGCGTCACGGCCATAATGGGCTTCGGGATAAATCACCCCTCCGTTCCCTTCTCCGCCGATGACTGCACCGGTCTCTTTCATCTTGGTTACCACGTTCACCTCACCGACGGCGGCGGGGGAGTAGCTGCATCCGGCAGCCTCGGTGACATCGCGCAGGGCGCGTGACGAGCTGAGGTTTGAGACGGTTGCGCCGGGGGTATGGCGAAGCACGAAGTCGGCGACAGCCACGAGGGTGTATTCCTCGACGAACATCTCACCGTTCTCCATGACGATGGCCAGGCGGTCTACGTCGGGATCCACCACGAATCCGACATCCGCACGTCCCTCTTTCATAAGGTCGGCAATCTGGGTGAGGTTTTCAGGGATAGGCTCGGGGGTATGGGCGAACTTGCCTGTGGCCTCGCAGTTGAGTTCGATGATGTTCTCCACACCGAGGGCGCGCAGAAGCTGGGGTATGATGATGCCTCCGACAGAGTTGACGGCGTCGACGGCCACGGTGAATCCGGCTTTACGGATTGCCTCCGTGTCTACCAGTTTCAGGTCGAGCACCTGCTGTATGTGGCGGCGGTTCCAGGTGGTGTTGGTCAGCTCGTGGCCGAGCGACATCACGTCTACGAACTCAAATTCCTCTGCTTCGGCGATGCGCAGCACCTCTTTACCTTCAGCGTCGTTGAGGAATTCCCCATTCTCGTTGAGGAGTTTGAGGGCGTTCCACTGGGCAGGGTTGTGGGATGCGGTAAGGATGATGCCGCCGCAGGCCTGTTCGCCGACAACGGCCACTTCGGTGGTGGGGGTGCTGGCCAGTCCGATGTTCACCACATCGAAGCCCATCGCGCAAAGGGTCGCAACGACGAGCGAGTCGACCATCTTGCCTGAGAGGCGCGCGTCGCGGCCTACAACGATGGTGTTGGTCTTGCGGGTGGTTGTCTTGCGGATCAGGGTCGCGTAAGCGGCGGTGAATTTCACCACGTCAACGGGGCTGAGCCCCTCGCCGGTCTTTCCGCCGATTGTACCGCGGATACCGGAAATCGATTTGATGAGTGACATTATAAAGGATGAATCAGATATAAGTAACTGTTCAAAATTATTTTATATTAACCGGTCATCTTATTTCAATGTTTGTTCGAGTAAAATTTTTAGAAGATTTTCCTCGAACAAACATTAAAATAATTTCGACCAGTTACTTATCGTTGAATAATCAATAATATCAATATCGGTCTGCGGGAATCATTCGCTCACCGCCGGGAGATAGCGTATGTCGTAGAGGAACGGGATTACCTGGGCGATTTCGTTCGACACTCCGAACTGTGACTTGACCACAAGTCTTACATGGGAGTTGAGTCCAAGGAAATTGAGCGGCATCTGCAGCCCGGCTCCCCACTGCGAGGAGGTGGTCAGGGTGAAATTGTTGAAACGGAACGACGCCGAACCGGCACCGATATTCTCCGAGTTGCCCGACCCTGTGCCGAGTTCGCCGGTGAGGGCATACTCGTTGAGGTTGTAGCGGGTGAAACGGAAAAACACCAGGGCGTCATTCTTGACCTTCTCCTTGTCGCCCGGTTCGATTACCTGCATGAAGACATTTCCGTCAGGGTCGATACGGTAGAAAGGTGCGTCGGGGCCATATTCGAATACAGAATCCGCCGGGATGTCGAGAATCACGTTCTGGTCGGCGAGGAATGAGTTGACTGACTTGGTTTCATCATTGAGTAGCTCAGCGTAGCTTTTCGAGTCCTTGCAGGAGCTGAATGCCAGCAGGAATGCCGCGCATATGGAGAAAGTCAGGAATTTTCTGAGGTTCATTATCTTGTTGTCGTGATGTTTTCGAGTTTGAGAATGTGGATGCAAGAGGGGGACGGTTTATTCCGGGAGGTATCGGTCGAAGAGAGGCATCGCTTCGAGGAGCCTGTCGACAGCCTCCTGGAGTGTGCCGTGAAACTCCCCCCCGGCGGCATTCAGGTGTCCTCCGCCGTTGAAGAAGTCGGCACACATCTTGTTGACCGGGAAATCCCCCTTGCTGCGGGCCGAGACCTTTATGTAGTCGGTTTCCTCACGCAGGAAGATGGAATACACGATGTCGGGGCATGTCAGGGTGCGGTTGACCAGGTCTTCCGTGTCACCCTTCTGGTAATGGAAATCGTTTAGCTCGTCGCGGGTCAGGGTGATGAGGGTCGCCTTGTGGCCGGGGAAATACTCCAGTTTCTCGCATATGGCGTAGCCGTTGAGCTTTAAACGGTTTATTGAGTTGTTGAAATAGACTTTCTTGTAAATCCAGTCCTTGTCAATTCCCTTGTCGAGCAGGCGTGCGATGATGCGGTAGAGGTCGGGGTCGTTTGAGTTGTATGAGAAATTGCCGGTGTCGGTCATCATTCCGGTGTAGATGGCCATTGCCGCGTCGTGGTCGAAGAACCGCAGCATGCCCAGTGCGGACACCACCTTGTACACCAAGGCGGAGGTGGAGGAAATTTCCGGATGGGAGATTGTCAGGTCGGGGAAGGAACCCGGGTAGAGATGATGGTCGATCATCACCTTCGGCGCGGGGGACGCGAGCATTCCGGGAGCCACCAGGTCGATTCTCTTTGCGTCATTGTAATCGAGGCAGAAAATCAGGTCGGTTTCCGCAAGGATTTTGTTGGAGAATGCCTCGAAACGGGAGTAGACCACCACATGCTCCGCCCCGGGGAGGAACATCAGATATTTCGGGGGGCTGTCAGGGGTAATCACCTTCACCTCCTTGCCGGCGTTGCGCAACACACGGCAGAGGCCCAGTGAGGAGCCTATGGCGTCGCCGTCGGGGGACAGATGACAGGTAATCACAACCCTCCGCGCCCTGTTTATCAGCATGCGCAGGTGGTCTATCTTCTCACGTTCAATAAGATTCTCCATCATAGTCTGCAAAGTTACAACATATCCCGCTAATCTCCCCACCCCGTCCCGATAAAATTCATTAAAATTTCATCAGACTTCAGGCAGAATTCAGTCAGTGTTTACTGAGTCTGACGGTATCCCGCCGGTGTCACTCCGTGTATTGCCCGGGAATATTGGCGTGTCAGTCCTCTTTGGAGAGGATTGACAGGAGGCGCGACGCCTTGGACTCGGTTTCGGCCCACTCTGAGGCGGGGTCTGAGCCGTTGAGGAGACCGCCTCCGGCGAGGATTTCAAAGTACCCTTGAGGGGAGGGGATTATGCGCGCGCTGCGGAGGTTCACGAAACTCCTGAAACCTCGTCGGGCGTCATGTATGCCGACAAAGCCGCCGTAACAGTCGCGGGTGTGCAGCTCGAAGTCGCGGATGTCTCTCAGGGCGTCTTCAAGCGGTGAACCGCAGAGGGCAGGGGTGGGGTTGATGAGGTCGAGCAGGTGTGTGAAATCGACATCGGGGGGGAGGATGGCCGAAATGTCGCGGCGCAGGTGCTGGATGACTCCGTAGCGGACTGTTCGGGGAGAACTTGTCTCCGGTTCGATGGCGAGCTGCCTGAATTTGTCGCGGATATAGTCGGCGACGAAACGGTTCTCACGCAAGTTTTTGTCATCCCACGGGGCGTCGCCGCATGTGGCGGGTCGCGTTCCGGCAAACGCCATGGTCGATACGCGGCGGGTGGCGGCGTCGAAATCCAGCAATGTCTCGGGGGATGCCCCGAGCCAGCAGCCTGTCCGCGGTGTGGAGTACAGGAAGCCGAATGAGTCGGGGAATGCACGGAACAGTTCGCGGGCCGCTTCCGGAATGTCGAGAAGTGGATTCGTCCCGGCGATTACCCGTGAGTAGACGGTTTTGCCGTCACGCAGACGGCACCTTCCGGTGATGGCCGAAACTGCGGCGGAATACTCGTCGCGGGAAATCACCCGGTCGGGATGCGTCATAGCCGGGGAGGATGACAGTCCGGGGCAGTCAGACAGATCCGAGGCTTCAAGGGCGGCCGCCCGGGAGGGAGTCAGGCGTGTTCCGATGCTTATTCTGTCGGCCCAAGGGGCGAGCCATTTGCCGATTTCAAATGATTTTCCTTTCTCTGGAGTGTCCCCGGATGAATGCGGACTGGTTTCCAGGCCGCAGAAGAAGTCAAGGGTGTCACTGCCGGGGAGATGGCATACGGCGAAAGGGATGTCGAATCCAAGGCATTTGCGCGCAGCCTTGAAAACGATATCCCCGCAGTTTTTGCCGATGCTGTTGCCGGATGTTGACGCCATGTTCTTAGCCTGTGACTTTCGAGCCGTCAGGGGAGCGGTTCGCCAATCAGTTCAAACGGGAGGGTTTCGGTTATCCTGACAGAGACAATATCCCCTTTGCCAAGCTGTCTTGTTTTCTTGACAAGCACTTCAGGGTCTACCTCGGGGGAGTCGAATTCGGTGCGTCCCACATAATAATCCTCCTCCTCGGAGTCGATTATCACATCAAGCACGGCATCCTTTTTCTGTTGCTGGATTTCAAGGGAAATCTCCTCCTGTAAGGCCATAAGTCGGTTCAGGCGGTCTTGCTTGACCTCCTCGGGGATGCGGTCGGGGAGGTTGTTGGCGGCGAAAGTGCCCTCCTCCTCGCAGTATGCGAATGCTCCCATGCGCTCAAACCGCTGTTCCTTCACGAATTCAACAAGTTCGTTGAAATCCTCCTCCTCTTCCCCGGGGAAGCCGACCATTAGGGTGGTGCGGAGATGTATGCCAGGCACACGGCGGCGTATCTCGGCGAGGAGCGCGCGGGTCTCGTCGGCGGTGATGTGGCGCCGCATGTTGGTCAGCACCCTGTCTGATATGTGCTGGAGGGCGATGTCGAGGTATTTGCAGACATTCCCACGGCGCGCCATCACATCGAGTATGTCCATCGGGAAATCGGCCGGATAGGCGTAATGGAGGCGTATGCGCTCAACCCCCGGAATGTCGGCGAGCCGGTCGACGAGCTGGGCGAGGCGGTGGCCGCCGTAAAGGTCGAGACCGTAGCTCGAGAGATCCTGGGCTATTATGTTGAACTCCTTGACCCCGTCGGAGGCAAGGGAGCTGACTTCCTGCTCGATTTCCTCCATCGGGCGTGAATGATGGCGCCCGGTGATGAGGGGGATGGCGCAAAAGGCACAGAAGCGGTTGCAGCCCTCGGAAATCTTTATGTAGGCGTGATGGGCCGGGGTGGTGACCACGCGCGAGGCGGTTTCCTTGTGGGACTCGCCGCCGTCGGCCTCGCTGTCGGCTGAGATGGATTCCTCCCGGTCCGCCGAGTCGGAGAGCAGGTCGTCGACAAGGCCTGTCCAGTCGAATTTGCCGTAGTAACGGTCTACTTCCGGAATCTCGTCGCGCAGCTCGTCGCGGTAGCGCTCGGAGAGGCATCCCATCACATACAGTCGGGATATGTCGCCGCGCTTCCTGGCTTCGCAGAATTCCAGGATGGTGTTTACCGATTCCTCCTTGGCGTCGCCGATGAATCCGCATGTGTTTATGACAACGATGTCGGTGTCATCGTTGGTCTGGTGGTATGCCTCGAATCCGGCCTTGGCGAGCATTGAAAGAACCCGCTCGGAATCGACCAGGTTCTTTGAACACCCCAATGTTACGACATTGACGCTTTTCTTGGCTGACATTGTTATTTCAGGTTCTCCTCATTGAAAAGTGACTCCACGAACTCCTTCTTGTGGAATACCTGGAGGTCGTTGATGCCTTCACCAAGGCCGATGTATTTCACCGGAATCTTGAACTGGTCGGAGATGCCGATGACCACGCCTCCCTTGGCTGTGCCGTCGAGTTTGGTGATGGCGAGCTCGTTGACGCTCGTGGCGGCGACAAACTGGCGCGCCTGCTCGAAGGCGTTCTGCCCCGTGGAGCCGTCAAGCACCAGCAGCACCTCGTGGGGGGCGTCAGGCACAACTTTCTGCATCACGTTGCGGATTTTCGACAGCTCGTCCATCAGACCCTTCTTGTTGTGGAGACGGCCTGCGGTGTCGATGATCACGACATCCACATCGTTTGCCTTGGCCGACTGGAGGGTGTCGAAAGCAACGGCGGCGGGATCCGCGCCGAGGCCCTGCTTGACCACAGGCACTCCGGCCCGTTCACCCCAGATGTCGAGCTGCTCGACGGCGGCGGCGCGGAATGTGTCGGCGGCCCCGAGCATAACCTTGTTGCCGGCGGCTTTGAACTGGGCGGCGAGCTTGCCGATGGTGGTGGTCTTGCCGACGCCGTTCACGCCGACCACCATTATCACATGGGGGTGATGCCCCTTGGGAACGGTGAAGTCTTCTTCCGAAGACTCATTGTTGTTCTCGGCAAGCAGCTCGCAGATTTCCTCGCAGAGGAGCTTGTTCAGCTCCGAGGAGTTGACATATTTGTCGCGGGCCACTCGGGCCTCGATGCGTTCGATGATTTTCAGTGTGGTGTCGACACCCACGTCTGAGGTGATGAACACCTCCTCGAGGTTGTCGAGCACGTCATCGTCGATTTTCGATTTTCCGGCGATGGCGCGTGTGATTTTCGAGAAAAGGCCCTGTTTGGTGCGGTCAAGCCCCTTGTCGAGGGTCTCTTTCTTCTCCTTGGAGAAAAACTTATTGAAAAATCCCATTAGATGTAATCTTCTTGTTCAGAGTTATTGGTGAAGGGTGAGGGGAGAGGGAGGCGTCAGGCGCTCAGATTTCCCCGACAATCTCGTTGATGTCGGCGACGCCATGACGGCGACACCACTCCTCCATCCAGTCGATGGCCTTGACTGTGACCTGCGGGTCGATGAAATTGGCGGTGCCTATCTGCACGGCGCGCGCACCGGCGAGCATGAACTCGATGGCATCGCGGCCCGAGGATATGCCTCCCAGTCCGATTACCGGAATCTTCACAGCCTTGGAGGCCTGCCACACCATCCTGACCGCCACCGGACGCACGGCTGCTCCGGAGAGGCCTCCGGTCACGGTGGAGAGGCAGGGACGGCGGCGTTCGACATCGACAGCCATACCCATCAGGGTGTTGATGAGTGAGACAGAGTCCGCCCCGGCTCCCTCGACAGCTTTGGCGATGTCGGCGATGGAGGTCACGTTGGGAGAGAGCTTCACAATCAGGGTGCGGGGCCACGCCTTGCGGATGGCGGATGTGACAGCCTCGGCCCCGTCGGTAGTGGTGCCGAAAGCCATCCCCCCCTGTTTCACGTTGGGGCAGGAGATGTTGACCTCTATCGCGGGAATCCCTTCGAGGGGAGCCAGCTTCTCGGCTACAGCGACGTAATCCTCGATTTTCGCGCCGGAGACATTGACCAGCACATTAGTGTCGAGGCCTTTAAGGCGGGGATAGATGTCCGAAATGAAGTGGTCTACCCCTTTGTTCTGCAGCCCAACGGCGTTGAGCATCCCCGAGGGGGTCTCTGCCATACGGGGGTAGGGGTTCCCCTCACGCGGTTCGAGCGTGGTTCCCTTGACGATGAAACCTCCAAGCTTTTCGAGGTCTATGAAGTCGGCGAACTCCTCGCCGAAACCGAAAGTGCCCGATGCGGTGAGCATCGGGTTCTTCATCTTCAGTCCGGCGATTTCGACGGCGAGATTCACGCCGTTGGCAGGTGAAGCCTGGCAATTGGCCATATGCGGTATTTTTGAAGTCTTGAGATTATTGATTGTTGGCTGCTCCGGAGGGGAATCAGAGTTCCCAGAGAAGCATTTCGGTGTTGAAGACCGGGCCCTCGACACAGGCGCGCAGGTTCCCCTTCAGGGTCGGTTCCACGCAGCAGAGGCAGGCTCCGAGGCCGCAGGCCATGAGGTTTTCCAGCGAGACCTCACAGGGTGAGCCGTTGCGGCGAGCCTTGCGGGCGATTCCGACCATCATAGGTTTCGGGCCGCATGTGCACACCAGGTCATATCGGCTGTCGAGCGCGGAGTTGTCGGCAGCGTAGCCTTTCTCTCCGGCCGAACCGTCGTCTGTCGAGACGGATACCTCGCCGATGGCGGCGAACTCTTCTGCCAGAAGTATCTCCGAGGCTGTCCTGGCTCCGAGAAGGAAGCGCGGGGTGACGCCGTTGTCTTTCATCTTCTTTCCCAGGAGCATCAGCGGGGCCACACCTATTCCTCCCCCGGCAAGCAGGGCGGTGGAGCCTGGCGCGGGTATGGAGAACCCGTTGCCGAGGGGGCCTACGGTGTCGAGCTTGCTCCCGCAGGGGAGGTTGCAGAGGTGGTCGGTGCCCTCGCCGGCGCGGCGTATCAGAAGCGTCATCACCCTCGTCTCGCTGTCGTAGTCACATATGGATATGGGACGGCGCAGGTAGGTGGAGGGGGAGTCGGCCACCCGGATTTCGACGAACTGGCCCGGCAACACCTCAATGTCTCCCACGGTGTCGGGGAGCTGGAGGGTCAGCATCGAGTATCGTTCGGAAAGGGGACGGTTGGCTGTTATCGTCGCTTCAAAAATCTGTTTCTTTCCCATATGAGAATTTTAGAATAGATATGCGGCGGTCACTGACCAGAAACGGTTTTTGCCGTCACCGAGGTTCTTGCCGTAGAGGGCTGACTCGGAGGAGGCGGCGTTGTTGAGGCCGAGGCCGTAGGAGGCGTGGAGCTGCACTTTGTTGACAAACATCAGACCGAAACCGAAGTTCCAGGCGAAATCGAAGGTATGTTTGTTCCAGGCGTTGCTCACATTCTGCTTTGATACGAGGAATGAGAAGTCGGGGCCGGTGGTGAGGAAGGGGCTGACGAATTTGCCGATTACGGGCAGGCCGATGTCCCAGCGGAAGTTGATGGGGATTTCGATGTAGTCGCTCTTGATGGAGCCGTCGAAGACTTCGACGGGGCGGTTGGATGAGGCGTCAATAACAGTCACGCCGTCAACTTTGACCACACGGTGGGTGAACATCACCGAGGCATCGAAACCGATGTTGATGATCGGGGCTGTGAACTTGGTCATCAGTCCGACGGTATAGCCGCAGCGGTTTTCTGCATTGAAGATGTCTTCGTTGAACTTGAGGTCATTGACGGTCACACCCCCCTTGATACCGAACTTGAGGGGGCCGGCGGCCTTGGCGTTGAACGAAACTGCCACGAGGGCGGCCACAAAAAGGGCGGAGAGAATTTTATTGATTTTCATAAGATAAAAATTTTTGCAAATTTAACGATTTTTCGTGGAAAACGCATAATTCGCATCGGGAAAATTCTTAATTTTGACCCCGCAATAAAACAAGGATATATATGAATGATGACAATAAGGCCCTCAATGGGAATGCCGGTGGCAAGAGTGGCGGCCGCCGCCGAAAACGGGTGATCGTGACCATTGTCACTTTGATGGTGATGGGTTGGGGGATATGGCAGTTCACTTCCATGGCAAGCCGTTACGACGGAGAGGAAGCTGTCTGGATAAGGATTCCACGTGGGGCCTCCAAGGCCGCTGTGGCCGACTCCCTGAAAAAATCGCTTGGGGAGGAATATGGCAGTAAGGTGGCCGGCTATTGGAGCGGCAACACGGAAAAAAGCCGGGGCGCATATCTTGTGGAACCCGGAGAGAAGGCCATCAACATTGCCCGGATGATAGACAACGGACGTCAGACACCGGTAAGGCTTACGTTCAACAATATCCGCACCATTGACCAGCTCGAAGCCCGGCTCGCGGCCCGGATGGACTGGCGGGAGGGGGAGTTCGGGAAGGCGTTCGCCGAGGAGGCGGAGGCCCTCGGTGTAACCCAGGCTGTGTTGCTGGGACGGATGATGCCTGACACGTATGAGGTTTATTGGACGGCCGACCCCCGCAAGACGATACAGAAGATTCTGAAAAACTATGATTCTTTCTGGAATGAAGAGCGTCGCGCCAAGGCTGAAAAACTCGGGTTGACCCCCGACCAGGTGGGGGTGGTTGCCTCGATTGCCGAGGAGGAGTCTGCCAAGGCTGACGAACGGGGGAAAATCGCGCGTCTTTATCTCAACCGGCTTGCCCGGGGAATGAAGCTCCAGGCTGACCCCACTGTCAAGTATGCCGTCGGCGATTTCTCCATAAAAAGAGTAGGAGGACCGATGCTCGACATCGACTCCCCCTACAACACTTATCGTTATGCCGGGTTGCCTCCCGCGCCCATCCGTGTCCCTGACCGGCGCACACTGGAGGCTGTGCTCGACGCTCCGGCCCACGACTATATATATATGTGCGCCAAGCCGGATTTCTCGGGATACCACGATTTCACCTCGGATTATGCCGTGCACCGGCGCAATGCCGCCGCTTTCAGGGCGGCCCTTGACGCCAGGGGCATAAAGCTGTGAGCGCGGCTCAGTTGCGGTACTGCGGTAGTTCCTTTACCGGGAAG
Source organism: uncultured Porphyromonadaceae bacterium (assembly GCA_947177635.1). Lineage (GTDB taxonomy): Bacteria > Bacteroidota > Bacteroidia > Bacteroidales > Muribaculaceae > UBA7173. The sequence continues at coordinate 106,526 of CAMWVQ010000003.1, forward strand.
CGAGAGAACAATGTCTCGACAGCCTCGGCGATGCTCTTAAGGTTGCGGTACTGGCCGTCGCCGTTGTTGATGATGGTGGCCACCGACGCGGAGTAGAGCGGAAGCTTGGTCTCGATGTTCACAAAGTCCATCGTCAGTACACCCTCTTTGTATATGCCGGTGATTACCTGCGCGTTGGGATTTATTCCGGCGGGCCAGTAGGGGCCGTAGTTATATCGCGGCCACATATAATAGGGGTAATAGGGGCCGTAATAAGGGAAATAGCCCGGCTGCATCAACGGTTCGGTTGCGATTTCCCGCTGTGTGGTCACGGCGATGTTGATCAGCAGCGGGGATGCTGGAGACTCGGTGTAGCCTCGCATCACCATCTCCTGGCGTATGGCTGCGGCGATGTTATAGTAGGTAGCCATCTCCATGCCGGGAGGCAGCTTGCCCATGTCTGGCGTCACGATGCGGAATGTCTTGTACTGGGCCAGGTCGGCGTTGTTGTAGACTTCGCTGTTGACCAGCGTGAATGGAGAGCATGCCCCGAGAAGCAGAAGCAGGGACAGGATACCGAAAAATTTCTGAAGTTTCTTCATAACCAATAGTTTTTCAAGTATATAACACAATAAAGAGGCCGAAAGTTCCGTTCTCTGAAAGATTGGAGGCTGTTCAAAATGGTGATTCTGACTGTTTTGGAGGCCGACATTGCTTGCATTCATTGTATTTTCCAACACATACATAACAACCTTAAAAAGCATAATGAAAAACTTCATGTTTGACCTTTGTGTGGGTTCGCTTGTGGCCGGGGCGGTTCTCGCTCCCCAGTGCATGCGTGGTGCCGACAACGGTGTAGCCGCCGCGGCTGCGGGCAAAATGGACGCCAAATATCTCGCTTATCCTGTCTATGAAGGATGTGGCCTCGAACTGTCAGTCAACGGCACGTCGGCCGACTTCCGTCTCTGGTCGCCTCAGGCCCAGGCGGTGAGACTCCGCATCTACAAGAGCGGCCGTGGTGGCCAGGCCCTTGAGACCATTGATATGACAAAAGACGCCAATGGCAGCTGGACCGCCTCCGTCACCCCTGTCCCTTACGGCAAATTCTACACATTCCAGGTGCTGGCCGACGGGAAATGGCTCGACGAGACTCCCGGCATCTGGGCTAAGGCTGTCGGGGTCAACGGCCATCGTGCGGCTGTGATAGATTTCGCCTCAACCAATCCCGAAGGATGGGCTGGCGACAAAGGCCCCGAGGTCAAGGCCATCAATGATGTGGTCATATATGAGATGCACCACCGCGACTTCTCGGTTCATCCCAACTCCGGAATCGCCAACAAAGGTAAGTTCCTCGCGCTGACCGAGGAAGGCACTGTCACTCCCCTCGGCGACAAGACCGGCATCGACCATCTCAAGGAGTTGGGCGTCACCCATGTGCATATCCTCCCCTCCTATGACTACAACTCGGTTGATGAGGCCAACCTCCCCGCCAACCAGTATAACTGGGGCTATGACCCTTATAACTACAATGCCCCGGAAGGCTCATACTCCACCAACCCCTCTGACCCGGCTACCCGTGTCAGGGAGATGAAAGAGATGGTTAAGGCCCTCCACGACGCGGGAATCGGAGTGGTGATGGATGTGGTCTACAACCATACCGCCGACAACGACAAGTCGAATTTCTCCCTCACCGCCCCCGGCTACTTCTACCGCCACAATGAGGATGGCTCATACAGCGATGCTTCAGGTTGCGGCAACGAGACCGCTTCCGAGCGTCGGATGATGGGCGACTTCATAGTCAACTCTGTGAAATACTGGGCAAAGGAATACCATATCGACGGTTTCCGCTTCGACCTCATGGCAATCCACGACACCGAGACGATGAACCGTGTCGCCGCCGCCCTCAAGGAAATCAACCCCTCGATATTCGTCTACGGAGAGGGATGGACTGCCGGCAACTCCCCACTCCCTGTGGAAGCCCGCGCACTCAAGGAGAATGTTGCCAAGATGGATGGTATCGCCGTCTTCTCGGATGACATCCGCGACGCCGTCAAGGGGCATTACTCCAATGCCGCCGACCGAGGTTTCGCCACCGGGAAGCCCGGCAATGAGGAAACCGTGAAAATCGGTATCGTGGCCTCCACCGCCCATCCCCAGGTGGATTACTCGAAGGGTAACAATTCCCGCTTCCCCTATGCCTCAAGTCCCTCGCAGATCATCAACTATGTAAGCTGTCACGATGACCTGACGCTGACCGACAAGCTTGCCAAATCGATGCCTGAGGCTTCGGAGGCTGAGCGTCAGCGCGCCGCGCGCCTTGCCCAGACAATCGTATTCACCTCGCAGGGCACCCCCTTCATGTTTGCCGGCGAGGAGGTCTTCCGTGACAAGAAGGGTGTGCACAACTCCTACAAGTCGCCCGACTCGATAAATGCCATCGACTGGAACCTCAAGCACCTCAATGCCGAACAGTTCAACTACTACAAGGAGCTTATCGCCCTGCGCAAGGCCCATCCGGCTTTCCGTATGACCACCACCGAGGATATCGCCCGTCATCTCAGATTCGACAACATCTCCACCCCCAACCTCATCTCATACTCATTGCTCGACAACGCCAACGGCGATGAATGGAAAGAGATAAAGATCGTTTTCAACGGTGGTGACGAAGCCGCCGAAGTGAAGCTTCCCAAGGGGAAATGGACGGTAGTGGCCCGTGACGGCAAAATCAACCATACCGGCCTGCTCAATGCCGACGGCTCACTCCAGACCCTCCCCGGCGGCAAGACCACCGTCGAACCCCGTTCAGCCCTCATCCTCTTCCGCTGATTCCCTGCCGCGTTCTCGCGGACAATCATAATGGATTCGCGGATTAAAAGCGAATGAGCAGGTAATCATCCGCTTTTAATCGAAGGCCTCAGAGATTGCTCAGATTCCTCAGAAGCCATCCGGTGTCCGGCCCGGTAACCATCAAGGTTGCCTCCGGCTTATTCCGGTTGGCTTCTGAGGAATCTGAGTAATCTGAGAGACCTTTTGTATAAAAATTGGGATACAGCGATTAGAGTCCGTTGAATCGTCAGAATTGTGGTCGGGTTGGGGGCGGGGGGTATAATCTGTCTCTTAGTCACCTCTCCGAGGGCACGGGACCGAGGCTGATCTCGTATGGCGTCGTCTGCTTGAAAAGAAAAGGGGGGGGGGGGGGGGG
>CAMWVQ010000004.1 GCA_947177635.1 uncultured Porphyromonadaceae bacterium
GGTGACGCCACCCCCAACGGCTGGAGCATCGATTCCCCGACCCCGCTGACCCCCACCGAGGCCGATCCCCTGGTGTTCACCTGGGAGGGCTCGCTCAACACCGGTGAGATGAAGCTCTGCCTGACCACGGGCAGCTGGGAAGCCGGATTCATCCGTCCCACGGCCAACGGCACTGAAATCAACTCCACCCCCATTGTGAACGCTCCTTTCCAGATGCACGCCGGAGACCCCGACGAGAAGTGGAAGGTGACCGAAGCGGGTGTCTACCAGCTCACCTTCGACCTGCGCAACTGGAGCATGTCTACCGCCTTCCTCCGTGGCCAGGATGCCCCCGAGGTAGAGCCTATCGTGGCTGACGCCCTATATCTTGTCGGCGACGCCACGGCCAACGGCTGGAACATCGACGCCCCCGTGCAGGCCGACAAGAAGTCTGACTTCATCTATGAGTACACCGGGCCGCTGACTCCCGGTGAGTTCAAGGCCTGCACCGTTTCCGGAAGCTGGGATGTGCCTTTCGTCCGCCCCGCCTCCAATGGTGAGAAGCTGTCGAAGGATGGCTTCGAGAACCCCGGATTCGTTTACTCCGCATCCCCCGACAACAAGTGGGTTGTGGCTGACGCCGGTGTCTACCGTCTCACCTTCGACCTTGAGAACTGGACCGTGAAGGCTGACTTCCTTGAGGAGATTGTCAACGAGAAGAATCCCATCGAGACCGCGACCCTCTTCATGATCGGCGACGCCACCCCCGGCGGCTGGAGCATGGATGACGCTTCGGAGTTCACCGTCTCTTCCTCCAACAAGTATCTCTTCACATGGGAGGGCGAGCTTGTGAATGGATCTATGAAGGCCTGCACCGAGCGTGACGGCACCTTCTCCTGCCCCTTCATCCGTCCCTCTTCCGCAGGTGTGGAAATCAACAGCAACGGCGTTGCCGCAAGCGACTTCGTCTACACCACCAATCCTGACGACCAGTGGAAAATCACCGAGTCAGGCCGCTACCGAATCACTTTCGACCTTGAGAACTGGACTATCTCAGCCACAAAGCTCGACGGTGGCGACCCTGTAGGCCCCGGTGATGACAAGAAGGAGCCTCTTGAGACCTCGACCCTCTATATGATTGGCGACGCCACTCCCGGCGGCTGGAGCATGGATGACGCTTCCGCGTTCACCCGTTCGGCCGACAACGGCTATCTCTTCACCTGGGAGGGCAATCTATCCGCCGGAGAGATGAAAGCCTGCCTGCAGCCCGACGGCACATTCTCCTGCCCCTTCCTCCGTCCCGTATCCGATGGTTGCGTAATTTCACGTAACGGTGTGGCCGCTCCTGATTTCGTCTACACCACCGGGCCTGACGACAAATGGAAGGTCACCGAGGCAGGTCGTTACCGAGTGACCTTCGACCTTGAGAACTGGACTATCGCGGTGACTCCGCTTGACTGACAACTCCATCCCGGAGGCTGACGCGCTTGTCTCTGGCAGCCACTGACGGCGCGTCAGCCCCCCAATCCAAACATAGAAACATTTTCAGAATACGATGAAAAAGATTATCATATCGGCCGGCGTTGTCGCCTCGATGCTCCTGGCGTCCTGCAGTGACGAGATAGAGATGCGCCGTCCTCCCGTATATGAGCTTCCCGAGCTCCCCATAGTGGAGGGTATCCACCAGTACAAGGCTCCCCTCTACTGGAGTGTCTATGAGTATTGCTACACCCGCGAGCAGGCCGGTGTCGCCAACTCCGACATGGACATCACCCCCGAGCAGTGGGATGAAATCATCGACTGGGTGGCCACCGAACTGAAGCCCCACGGTTACGACATGGTCTGCACCGACGGTTTTATCCCCATGCTGGCCAATGACGCCTCAGGCTATATGACCCACTATGGCTCGACCTCACTCAAAGATCTCGTCGCCAAGGCGAAGGCAAAGGGGCTGAAGGTGGGTGTGTATGACAACCCCCTCTGGATTCACGGCCCCGCCGAGACAAAAATCGAAGGCACCGACTACACATTCGGCGGTCTTTACTACAACGGAACCACCGAAATCCTCAACCCCTCGGCCGAGAACATGTGGTTCAACTGGGTTGTCGCCGAGAATCCCGGAGCGCGCGAGTATATCGACGGGTTCTTCAAGCATTACGCCGAACTCGGCATCGACTACATCCGCATGGACTTCCTCTCTTGGTATGAGGATGGCAAAGACCGCAACATAGGTGTTGTGGGCCACGGTTATGGCCGCGCCTCATATGGCCGCGCTATGGCTTATATCGCCGAGTCTGCAAAGAAATACGGTATCTTCACCTCCCTGGTCATGCCCCATATGTATAACGACGCCGAGGTTGAGGCCCGTTATGGCAATATGGTGCGCATCGTTGCCGACACCGCCGGCGGCGGATGGTGGCATTGCTCCTCGGCCGACAAGGGTAGGCTTTACGCCAACTGGCCCAACTGCATGAACATGTTCGACGGGTTCACCTACTGGTCGCATATCGCCGGACGTAACCGGGTGATTCTCGACGGCGACTTCATCCGCCTGAACACCTTCGACACCGATGCTGAGAAGGAGACTGTCGTTTCCCTGCAGCTGATGGCCGGCGGCCCTGTGACCGTGGCCGACCAGATAAGCACTATCGGTAACGACATGCACTTCTACACCAATGACGAGATGCTCGCCCTCAACGCCGACGGCTTCGTTGGTCATCCGCTCAGCTCGAGCCTGACCGACCAGAACAACCAGATATGGTTCGGCCAGATGAGCAACGGCGACTATGTGGTAGGTCTCTTCAACCGTGGTGACAATTCCATCGCCTACAATATCAACTTCGCAGACCTCGGCATAGCAGGGGAGTGGAAGATCCGCGACCTCTGGCGCCATGCCGACGAGGGTACAGCGGCCTCCATCTCGGCCACTGTTGCTCCCCACGGATGCAAAATCGTACGTCTGTCTAAGTAATTCCACTCTGTTTATAGTAAAAGCTTAGTATTTAATGAAATACAATCTCTTTTCGGCTGCGGCTCTTGCCGCGGCCGGCCTGAGCCTCACCTTTCAGGGAGCCTCTGCAGCTGAAATATCCTCCCCCTCTGGCATTGTCACCGTCGAGGCCGATGTCATCGCCGGAGTCCCGACCTACAGTGTGTCATACAAGGGTAAACCCGTAATCAAGCCTTCGACCCTCGGGTTGCAGCTTGCCGACGGAGCCGACCTTATGGATGGTTTCGAGCTTGCGTCGACATCCACCTCATCTTTCGACGAGACCTGGCAGCCTGTCTGGGGTGAGAACAGCAACATCCGCAACAACTACAATGAACTGCTCGTTGAGATGCGCCAGCCCTCGACCGGCCGTCTGATGAATCTCCGTTTCCGCGTCTACGATGACGGAATGGGACTCCGTTACGAGTTCCCCCGCCAGGAGAATCTGGTTTACTTCATCATCAAGGAGGAGAAGACGCAGTTCGCCATGACCGGCGACCACACCGCCTGGTGGATTGCCGGCGACTACGACACCCAGGAATATGACTGGACCGAGAGCCGCCTCTCGGAGATACGCGAGAAGCATGCCGGAAGCATCTCGGGGAATGCCTCACAGACGATATTCTCCCCCACGGGTGTGCAGACTTCCCTGCAGATGAAGACCGACGACGGCCTCTACATCAACCTCCACGAGGCGGCCCTTGTCGATTATTCCTGCATGCACCTCAACCTCGACGACAAGAACCTGGTGTTCGAGTCGTGGCTGACCCCTGACGCGCAGGGGAACAAAGGGTATGTGCAGTGTCCGGCCCATACCCCCTGGCGCACTGTCATTGTCAGCGACGATGCCCGCGACATGCTCTCTTCCAACCTGATACTCAACCTCAACGAGCCTTGTGTGTATGACGATACCTCCTGGATCAAGCCGGTCAAGTATGTCGGTGTATGGTGGGAGATGATCGGCGGCGGCAAGGAGTGGTCATACACCTATGACCTCCCCTCGGTTAAGCTCGACCAGCTCGACTACTCCCAGACCAAGCCCCACGGACGTCATCCGGCCAACAACGACAACGTGAAGAAATATATCGACTTCGCGGCCGAGCACGGTTTCGACCAGGTGCTTGTCGAAGGCTGGAATGTGGGATGGGAAGACTGGTTCGGCCATTCCAAGGATTATGTGTTCGATTTCGTGACTCCTTATCCCGACTTCGACATCGACATGCTCAACAATTACGCCGCTTCCAAGGGGGTCAAGCTGATGATGCACCACGAGACCTCCGGCTCTGTCCGCAACTATGAGCGTCATATGAAGCAGGCCTACGAGCTGATGGAGAAATATGGCTACAACTCGGTCAAGAGCGGCTATGTGGGCAACATGATTCCCCGTGGCGAGCATCATTACGGCCAGTGGCTCAACAACCATTATCTCTACGCCGTGACCGAGGCCGCCAAACACAAAATCATGGTCAACGCCCACGAGGCTGTGCGTCCCACCGGTCTCTGCCGCACCTACCCCAACCTTATCGGCAACGAGAGCGCGCGCGGCACCGAGTATGAGTCCTTTGCCGGCAACAAGCCGTTCCATACAACAGTGTTGCCCTTCACCCGTCTCCAGGGTGGCCCGATGGACTACACCCCCGGCATCTTCGAACTTGACATGAAGAAGGTTAACCCCAACAGCGCCGGCAACTTCAACAGCACCCTCGCCCGCCAGTTGGCCCTCTATGTGACCATGTACAGCCCCCTCCAGATGGCCGCCGACACCCCCGAGGTCTATGCCCAGTATATGGATGCCTTCCAGTTCATCAAGGATGTGCCCGTAGACTGGTCTGAAAGCCGCTACCTGGAGGCTGAGCCGGGACGTTACATCACAGTGGCCCGCAAAGACAAGAACTCGGAAGAGTGGTATCTGGGCTGCACCGCCGGTGAGGATGGCCACTCCTCTGACCTGCGCCTTGACTTCCTGGAGCCGGGCGTGAAGTATGAGGCCACCATCTATGCCGACGCCCCCGACGCCCATTACGCCACCAACCGCAAGGCTTACAGGATTTCGACCCGCAAAGTTGATTCCAAGACACGTCTGAAGCTCAAGGCCGCTCCCGGCGGAGGCTACGCCGTTTCCATCAAGCCGGTTGACAACTCCCTGGCGATGAAATAAAAACAGTGACTGTCTCGCGACAGTAGCTCCCTCTATTGTTTCTATTATCTCTAAGACATCTCTCTCCCTCTCATCTCCATCCATCTGTTTCCCGTTTGAGAAAACGCGCAATTTCTATTAAGGTCAAGATAGTTTGAATTTAGTGAGAGTTAGGTTAAGATGACAGGAGCGCCCGCGAAAGCTCCGCTCTTCGCGGGCGTCATCCTCATCTTATAAGCCTCAAACTCCGTTTGTCACCAGAATCCTTGAAATAAATAAAGTCATATCCATTCATTAATACCTACAACCTAAATGAAAATTTTTACCAAGCTCACTCTCGCCGCCGTATGCCTCGCATCTGCCGCCACTGTTTCCGCACAAGGCCGTAACGACCTCCTCTGGGTTCTCGGCGATGCCACCCCCTACGGATGGAGCTGTGATGACGCCACCGCGATACTCGCCGACAGCGACAACCCCAAGGTCTACTCCGGCACAATGTATCTTGAAGCAGACAAGAACTTCAAATTCCTCACCACCTACGACTTCGGCAATATGGAATACCGCGCGGCCTCAGCCGACGCCTATCCTGACGCCGACGGTAGAGTGTCGCTCGTCTATACCGACGGGGGAGACGATTTCCAGATTCATGTCGCTGAATCAGCCAACTATCTAATCACTGTCGACACCGAGACCCTTGAGGCCACATTCGTGAAATCGGCCTACCAGGAGACTCCGGTGCGCTACGCCTCGATTTTCATCGTAGGCTCTGTGCTGACAACCGGATATTCCGTGGACAACGGCCTGGCCATGGCGCAGAATCCCGCAGCCCCCTGTGAGTTCAGCGTTGAAGGAGCTGCTTTCCAGGATGGTATCTTCAAGATTGCCACAGCCCTTAAAGGCTCAGGCACCTGGAACCCCGCGTTCTGGTATTTCTGTGACCCCGCCGACCCCACCCGTATGGTTCTCAACGCCGAGGGTGACAACCAGTGGAGCATCACTGCCGCCGGAGACTATGACGTGAAAGCCAACCTGGCCGACAACACCATCTCCATCACCGAGGCAGACCAGTCTGGCATTGCCGACATCACGACCGATGTGATTGCGGCGCAGGCTGCCCGTTACTACACTATTGACGGCCGTGTGGTCGAGACCCCCGTCGCCGGAAGCCTCGTGATCAAGGTAACAGCCGACGGCAAGGCTTCCAAGGTGCGTTTCTGACACCTCGGGTTCGGGTACACCCCCCGCTGACTTAACATTATTGCAGGTATAGGACGTGTCGGGAGACCGGAGTTCCGGTCTTCCGGACACGCTCCATATCCTTATTGTCTTTAACCGATAAAAAATTCTTCAATATGCTGCGAAAATATATGTTGCCGCTCATCGCGTCGATGGGGGTGCTGCCGGTGATGGCCGGAGACCTCTACCTTCTCGGTGACGGCACACCGTCGGGCTGGAGCCTTGACAATATGATAAAGCTTGACGAGACCTATGACGGTTCAAACGTCTACACCACCGTCTGCTTCCTTGATGTCGTGAATGGCGGCACATTCCGTCTGCAGTCTGTCACAGACTGGGTGAACGAGGGTTATTACGGCGCGGCCGATGACCGTGCCCCGATAGACAATGACGAGTGGAAGAGCCTCGTGAAAGGGGGAGAGGGGTATCAGTTCACGGTGGCCACCCCCGGCGTCTACTATATGGAGGCCGACCTAAACGAGGGGAAAGTCAAGATAAACCGTATGGGGCAAATCTATCTGGTCGGGAATGTCAGAGACAATGCCTGGTCGCTCGATGGTTGCCCGATGAGAAACTCCGGGGAGTCTCCGAGCCAGTATTGGGGACGGTTCACTCTCGAAGGTGGAGATTTCGCCAACCCCGGCGAGTTCAAGTTCACCACCGATCCTCCCCGAGGATGGGATTTGCGCCACTTCCTTGTCAGGAAAAACAAATATGAGTTCCAGGCCGCACCCGCCAATGATGACCAGTATGACCTGAAATGGACGGCCGGAGACCCGCAGCAGGAAACCCGCGAGGAGAGAGACATCGTTGCAGGCACATATGACATCATGCTTGACGCGGCCACCAAGGCTGTCAAGTTCTTCATGCGTCCCGAGGGTGGTTCGCTCGTGGGCCCCGGTGTTTTGTCATCGTGGGGGGCCGACGCCGATAATCCCCGGCTTGAGGCCAGCGGTGATGATTTGACAGGCAAGCATGTGTTCTTCCGCGCCGGCGAGTATTTCAAGGTTGTCGTGGATGGAAAATACTATGGGTCTGACACCTGGGACCGCGTCACCTTGCAGGATGGGGAGAAAGCCTACCTCAGGGTTGTCAACGACGGGGCAGACTTCATCGCCTCCACCTCCGGTTTCCGCGAGGTTAAGGTGATGTCGAGCGATGCCGGCGACGGCACCCTCAGCCTGGAAATCTCCGCTCCCCAGGGTGTGTGGTTCGAGGGAATCTGCACTCTCGATTATGATGACGCTTCGGTTTCTTATATCAACAACGGCGGTCTCAGCTGGCTCACCGCCGGCACTGTCTCGGAGGTCAACATAAACGGTGACGTGATGGCGACGGTCGAAGCCGCCTCCACCGGCTGGTACAAGGCTTCTGTCACATTCGACGGCAACCGTCCTTCATACAACCTCGCCCCGGTTCAGGTTGCCATCGAGGGCGCGGCTGTAGGGCATACCGTCTATCCCGCCGGGTCAGACGCCGAAGACCATCGTTTCATATGCCGCCGTGTATATCTGTCGGGGGGAGAAACCGTCTATGGCAAAGTCGGGGACATCGCCTCAGATGAGGTGTATGTGGCCAAATCGGGATATTACACCGTCACTGTCGACATGGTGGACTCCACCCCCCGCATCAGCCTCCTCGGCCCGGTCGAGGTCAACATGCCCCTGACTCCCGAGGATTTCAAGGATGGCGCAAAGCATTACTTCCTGGTTGGCCAGCGTATGGGCGCATGGCGTCTGCAGCCCGAATGGGAGTTTGTCCCTCAGGGTGACGGCACCTTCGCCATACCTACCCGCGCTCTTTACAACGGTTACGTGATGGTAGGTGAGGTTGACAACTACGACGACTATATATTGCAGACCTACCGTGGTTATTCCCACACCGACCTTGGCGCGGAGTCGAAGATTGACCCCCGCAATGATGAGAACGGCGAGCCGCGCCAGGATATAGAGGTTACCCGCGAGATGCCGCTGTCGCTCCTCCCCTCTGTAGGCGCGAACGGCTGCGAGGATGGGAAGTACACCGGAACAAGGTATAACGACATCAAGCGCACCTCCCCGGCAACCCAGCACGGGGGATGGGAGGCGATGAAGACCCGCCTCATCCAGATACTCACACCCGACGGCTTCAATGACGTGGAGCATATCCAGTCGTTCCCGGCGCGTGTTGACCGCATTGTGCTGGATGTCGATGGCGACGGCCACCCCGCGCATATCCGTTTTGACAAGCTCAACACCTCTCCGCGTGCGTTGGCCGAGATAAGAACTTTCGCCCTTGTGGGCAGCAGCATCGGCAACAGCCATGTCTCTTACTTCGGCGAGGATGGGGTGACATCACCCCTCAACAACCAGGAGGGTTACGGGGGCTCCACCTGGAGCGAGTCCTGGATACAGTTTGACAGCCACGCCAAGCCTTATGTCGACGGTAACGGCGAATATATCTACCAAACCAGCTTCACCCGCGACTGGCTGCGCCCCCATCCCTCATATTTCAACTTCGGGGAGGATTTCGAGTACACCTCCAACAACATCACCTTCACTTATTCACCCGAACTGTCTCACGACAACCAGTTCGGCCAGCGGACTGTCACCACAGGCAACAACTTCACCCGCAATGAGGTAATCCACACCTACTGGCGTCCGGTGGGAGAGAATGAGAACATCGGCCGAAACCACGAGGCTTCACACAGCCTGGATGACATATTGAACATCCCCGCCGAAGACCGTGCCTGCTTCGTGGTCGAGGACATGTGGATGGAAGGCATGTTCAAAATCTGGTGTGGATGGGGAGGTGCCGCCACAAACCATGAGTTTGAGGACAATGGTTCCACTTACACCCGCTGGTACCGTAGCAACGGGTCTCACGGCCGAATCAAGGAGGATTGCACCGCCTTCTATTCCGCCGGCAACATCATGGGTTTCACTCTCTTCGAGGATATGGACGCGGCCAACTTCGGTATCGGTTACGGTGTCCCCTCCACTGAGGAGTTTGTCAATCCCAAGGTGGATGAGAACGGTGTGATACGCGACGAGTACAAGAACCAGCCCGAACGCCGATTCTTCAAGCGTGTGGAAATCTGGTTCAACCTCAAGAGCGGTTTCGCTTACCAGGGAGCCAACCAGGCGTCGCTGATCATGTTCTACCAGGAGAAGGGTGGCCCGAACATCACCATCGAGAAGGTCGGAACAAGCCAGATCAGCTACAATTTCAATATCCCCCTCATTGTCGGCATGCCAGAAGAGGCCGACCAGGCAGATTTCGGCAATGTGGTGAAATATTCGATTTACCGTATCGCAATCGACGACGATGGCAACGAGGGAGAACCGGTTCATGTTGAGACCGTCACCAAGGGCGAAGGTTCATACCTTACCCCCGACGGCCTTCCCCGCAAGGATTTCGGCAATATCGACATAACCGATCCCGCCACTCTTGCCCCCGGACGTTACCGCTATATGATTGAGACACAGAGGGCCAACTCCCCCGAAGTGATGTCGGCCAAGTCAAACATCCTGCGTATCGACCCGCCGCAGGTTCCCAGCGGCGTGGAGAATGTAGGGCAGGATGAAGAGGCCGGTTTCTCGCTGAAAGTCACCGCCATCCCCGGCGAAGGCATACTGCGGGTTAAAGGCAGCTCTGAAATCGGATGGCTGACCATCTACTCGGTCAACGGTTCGGTTGTCAACCGTCTGCGTCTCCCGGCCAATGCCGCTACAGTCGATATTTCGGCTCTTCCGGCCGGAGTCTATGTGGCTACTGCCAACAACTCATCGGCAAGGTTCCTCAAGAGATGAAAAAGTTCTGTATAATGTTGTCACTCTTGCTCCTCGCAGGCATCTTCGCGGTGCCTGTGAGGGGTGAGATAAACTACCTCCGGCTTTATCTTGTCGGGGAAGCCACGCCTGCGGGTTGGAACGAGAACCTTCCCGAGGAGATGGTGGCCATCGGCGGCGACTGTTTCCTTTGGGACGGATGGCTCGGCACCGGTGAGTTCAAGTTTCTCAACACCCGTGGCGACTGGGGCAGTTCGCTTGTCACCTCTTCGCAGGGGCTGGTGTTTGAGAGCGGGGTCAGGTATGACCTCTATTATCAGAACGGCACCGACAACAAGTTTGTGAACAACACCCCCGGTTATGTGCGCATCGTTGTTGACCTCCGCAACATGAAGGTCAATTTCCGCCGCCCTACGCTCGCCTTCACCGGTCCGGCAGCTTACGGATGGTCGCTTGAGGATATAATTCCGGTGTTTGCCGACGACGAGGGGAGGGTCAGCTGGAGCGGACAACTCCGCAGAGGCGAGCTGAAGATTCTCGCCGACGGAGCTACAGACTGGCATCCATGCTACAATGCCCCCGAAGATGGTGACGAGCTTTCCACCGGCGGCCACGCGATGATTTACAACACCACGGAATATGACGGTGGCGGCAACTATGCCGATTTCAAATACGTGGTTCCGACTGACGGATTCTACACCATGGTCTTCAAGAATCACGACGGTGGCCGTTTTTACGGCGTGGATGTCGAAATCGGTGAGGAACCGGACCTTGTCGGAGGCTTCCGTTCGCGCCCCGGGCGGTATCTGGCGGCGGTAGACCGCGCCGACCGGCGGGTTCATTTCGGCCCCGTGCCTTCGCGGCTCTACATAGGTGTGTCCGGAGCGGATTGCGCCGAGATACAGCCGTCAGGGGTGAATGCCTTCTCTTCGATGGTGGCTTTGAAAAGGGGGGAGTATTACAAGCTTTCCTCCAATCCTTCGGCATGGGAGGCTTCGGCGATTTCCCCGAACACAGACACTGACATCTCTTCCGGCGTTACTTCAAACCTCGCGCCCATGCATGGTTACAGCTATGTCGTGCCCGAGGATGGGAATTACCGGGTGACGGCCGACTTTTCAGGCTCTGTGGCCACACTGTCGGCCCATAAGGAGAGTGTGTCGGCGATGGAGGTGGTCGAGTCTGCTTCCTCCGTGTCGGTGACGTCCCGCCACGGCTCGATTGTGGCAGAGGGGGATTATTCCTCGGTCGCCGTGTATGATGTTTCAGGCCGTATGGTCGGCAACAGTTCCCCCTGTCCGGTGACCCCGGGCACCTATATCGTCAAGGTTGACGACAGAATTTTCAAAATTACTGCAAGATGATTGACTGCAAGAATATCGTGTCGCTTATGTCGGGAATGCTTCTGGCTGTCCCGGCTGTCTGCGGACAGCAACTGGCCGGAGTCTGGATAGGTTCGTCAGCCGGTTCAGGTGAATTTCCGGCATCAAACTCCACGGCGATGGCTGCGGCTCCCGCCGGTGACTTCCATACCGGAATCGTCAGTGTCGGTGAGATGGAGAAAATCAGCCTGGCCGACTATGGCGACGGTTCTTCGGCTCCGTCACGGCTCGGAGGGGCAGGTGACAAGGAGTTCCCCCATTCTGAAAACTGGGCGTATGAAATCGGAGACGAGAAGAGCATCCATGCCGTTCCTCTCCGCCGGGTGGCAACCGGCAAGCCTGACATCGGCAGTTTCGACCTATGGACCGACAAGGCCTGCTACAAGCCCGGCGAGACGGTGTGGATCGAGGCCGCCAAGTTTGCCGACTATCCCGGCGCGACCATCCGCTACCGGCGAGGAATGGAGGTAATCAAGGAGGAGCCGCTGAAACAGCAGTGGTGGCCTTGGAATCCCCCTGTGGAGGATTTCCGTGGTTACCTGGTGGATGTCTACCGTCTCGATGCCGACGGCAACGAGGTGGTTCTCGGTTCGATAGGGGTGGATGTGTCCTCCCATTGGAGCCGCTATCCGCGCAACGGCTACACGGCCTGGTTCGAACCCGGCAAGGAGCAGTATATCGGCGGGGATGTGGCCTTCCTCAACCGCCGCCATATCAATGTCGTGCAGTTTCAGGACTGGCACTGGAAGCATCACTATCCTTATTGCGGCGACGCGGAGTACACCGACATCGCCAACAACAAGGTCTCGCTCAATGTCGTTAAGGAGTTCATCAGCAGCCAGCACGGCTTCAACATGAAATCATTGTTCTACAACCTCGGTTTCGGGGCGCTGGAGAATGCCGACGCTGCAAAGGATGGGGTCAAGGAGGAGTGGTATTACTATTTCGACCAGAACCATACCTGGAAGGACTATCACGACCTGCCCGATAACTGGAAGAGCGACATCACTTTCGTTGACCCAGGAAACACCGAGTGGCAGAACTACCTTTGCGACCGCAACGATGAGGTTTACCGAAACCTCGATTTCGACGGATTCCAGGTTGACCAGGTGGGGCGCCGCGGAGACGGCTACATATATGATTACTGGGGCAACCGCCACCTGATGGCCGACCGTTTCCCCTCGCTTCTCCAGGCCTTCAAGCGACGTCATCCGGAGAAGTCGCTGATTATGAACTCTGTCTCCAAGCACGGCGCCGACCAGATTGCATCTTCCGGAGTGGTTGATGCCTGTTACAGCGAGCTTTGGAGCGAGGAAGACAGCTTCATGGACCTGTACTGGGTGATTTTCGACAACAAGAAGGCTTCGGGCAACGAGCAGATGAAGACGATTTTCGCCTGTTACATGAATTATGATTTCGCCGACAAGAATCCCGGCAAGCCGTTCAACAATCCCGGTGTGTTGCTCACTGACGCCTGTATGTTCGCCCTGGGGGCCTTCCATCTTGAGCTTGGCACCGGAGGCAATATGCTTGGCCGCGAGTATTTCCCCAACACCAACCTCCATATGGATGATGAGCTGAAAGGGTCGATTACCAGGTATTATGATTTCATAACCGCTTATGAGAACTATATCTATGACACCTCCCGCGAGCTGACGCCTACCGTCAGCTCCCTGTCGGGCCACAAGCTGTCGATATGGAACTACGCTCTCGGCCCGCAGCCGCGCAAGGTTGTCATCCACGCCAAGGAGACCCGGGAGGGGGCCATGGTCTTCCACCTGCTCAACTTCAAGTCGACAAACTCGCTGAGCTGGCGCGACATCAATGCCGATATGCCCAAGCCTGAGACTCAGACCGACATCGTGCTTGACATCGACTGTGACCGGATGGTGTCGAGGATATGGGCCGCCACCCCTGACAGTGACGCCTGCGTTCCCCGCCCGCTGGAGTTCACCCAGAACGGCCGCTCGGTCAGGGTGACGGTGCCTTCGCTCGAATACTGGACGATGCTCGTCCTTGAATGACGCGCAGAGACATACTTCACAGCAACCTTTCATACTGATGTGATAAGTTTGTCAGCCTCTTGTTTCGGCTGACAAACTTATTTTTGTAAATTTGCGTTCTTAAAAATGTGGGGCGGATGCCGGAGTCATCCTGCGGCCCCTGTTAAAAAACTCATCCGGCAATGAGAATCATCATAGCAGGCGACGGCGAGACAGGTACCCACCTGGCCAGGATGCTGTCGGTCGAAAACCAGGACATAGTGCTGATGGGAAGCGACAAGGAGCGTCTTGCCGAGCTTGAGGCTGTCAGCAATTTCATCACCTTCGAGGGTAGCCCGATGTCGTTCCGCGACCTGACGCGTTGCGGCACTGACGCGGCCGACATATTCGTGGCCGTGACCCCTGACGAGACCGTCAACATCATAGCCTGTCAGATGGCCAAGGAGTGTGGGGCGCGCAAGTGTGTGGCCCGCGTCGACAATCCGGAGTTCGCGACACCGCGTGCCGAGTCGATGCTGCGCCGCCAGGGCATCGACCTGACCATCTTCCCTGAGAAACTCGCGGCAATGGAGGCAGCCCGATTCATTGAACACAACTGGGTCAGCGAGTGGTTCCAGTTCCACCGTGGCGAGCTGTATGTGGTCGGAGTGAGGATGGAAGCGTCAGGTTCGCTGTGCGGCAAGTGTCTGCGCGACATTCCCAACAATCCCCGCCTGTTCCACGTCTCGGCCATAAAGAGGGGGAGCGAAATCATCATACCCCGGGGCGATGACCGTCTGCTCGGCGGTGACACGATATATTTCTCCGTGTTGCCGGCCAATATCGACCTTCTCCCCGGCCTGTGTGGCAAGCGGGTGGCCCGTGCGCGCCGGATAATGATTACCGGGGCGGGGCGTGTCACTGAGAATCTCCTCGAACTGATAGGGCAGAAATATGACATCACGGTGATTGATCCTGACGCCGGCCGTTGCCGCAAGGTGGCGGAGAAATTCCCCAAGGCGGTTGTGGTCAACGCGTCGGCCAACGATGTGACCACCCTCAAGGAGGAGGGCATCGACGGTTGTGACACATTCCTCGCGCTGACCGGTAGCTCGGAGACAAACATCGTTTCCTGCATGGTGGCGAGAGAGCATGGGGTGAGACGCACCCTGGCGCGCATCGAGGAGCTGCAGTATATTCCAGAGGCGGAGAGCCTGGCGATAGACAAGATTGTTAACAAGAAGCTGCTCAACACCGGAAAGGTGCTGAATGTGGTGCTCGACACCAATGTCGCCACGACGCAGTGTCTGTCGCTTGACAAGGCTGAGGTGACCGAGATAAAGGCTCCCGAAGGGGCGAGGATTGTCTCTAAACCCATCAGCGAGCTTGACCTCCCGAGAGGGGTGACTGTTGCCGGACTGGTCAGGGATGGCTCGGGGCAGCTTGTCGAGGGGCGCACGCTGATAATGCCGGGCGACCATGTGGTTATATTCAGTGCTTCCGGCTCGATAGCCAGGATTGAGAAGCTTTTCAGATAATGTAACGGGCCCGACAGGAGGAATTGAGATATGAGGACATCGGTTAGAGTAGGGGCGATAGTCAGGATACTCGGACGCCTGGTGCTGATAGAGGCGTTGCTGATGCTGTTGCCGTTGGCTGTCTGCCTGATTTACGGAGAGAGCGACTGGCGCGGTTTTGCTGTGGCGGTCGGCGCGGCGGCCCTGACAGGCGGGGTTGCCGAACTGTCGGTACGTCGGCGCGGCACCTCCATCCGCAGCCGTGAAGGGTTCATCATCACGGCTCTTGTGTGGGTGGTGTTCGGATTGTTCGGAATGTTGCCTTTCATGTTGTCGGCGACTCCGCTTGGCTTCACGGATGCCATGTTCGAGGTGATTTCGGGGTTCACGACCACCGGCGCGAGTATGATAACCGATGTCGAGGCGCAGTCTCACGGCATATTGTTCTGGCGTGCGTTCACCCAATGGATTGGCGGACTCGGCATCATATTTTTCATGCTTGCCGTTCTGCCCGAGCTTAACAAGGCCACAGGCATATCGATGTTCAACGCCGAGGCCACGGGGATAACCCACGGTAAGCTTCATCCACGCATCCGGCAGACGGCCCTCTCGATATGGGGTGTCTACGCGTCGCTGACGGTGGTCTCCATACTGCTGCTGTGGGGAGGCCCGATGAACCTCTTCGACAGTATATGCCAGACATTCGCCGCGATCGCGACGGGCGGGTTTACGACCCGCAACGACGGAATCGCCTACTGGCATTCCGATTACGCGATGATAGTGCTGACGGTGGTGATGTTCGTCGCGGGACTGAATTTCATGCTCCTCTACTCGGTGTGGCGTAAAAACATAAGGGAATTCATAGGCAACGATGTGTTCAAGGCGTTCACCGGTGTGGTTGTTGTCGTCTACCTCCTTTTTCTGGTCTCCGCCCTGTTGCGGGGGGAGGAGATGACCCTTGACAATCTGCTGGTTTACCCCCTTTTCCACATCGTCTCGGCGGTCACCTCCACCGGATTCTCGATAACCGGCGCGGAGGGGTGGGGGCCGTTCGCCCTCTTCCTGACCATGTTGCTGATGACCTGCGGGGCATGCAGCGGCTCAACTTCCGGCGGTATAAAGATTGACCGGGTGGCCGTCATGTGGCGCAATTTCATCAACGAGATAAGGAAGACGGTTTTTCCAAAACGCACCTATGTGGTCAGCATAAACGGCAGCGCGTTACACAACAGCCTTGTGTCTCGAATCTCGGCGTTTGTCTCCCTCTATCTGCTCACGATAGTTGTCGCGTCGGCGGTTGTGACGCTGTTCGGTTATGAGTTGACCGACTCATTGTTTATGGTAATCTCATGTATCGGGTGCAACGGCCTGGGATATGGGGTGACCGGAGCGGAAGGTTCCTTCGCGCTGTTGCCTGCGGCCGTCAAATGGATGCTCGTCTGGGTGATGCTCGTCGGCCGCCTCGAACTGTTCACCTTCCTTGTCCTCCTACTCCCCTCATTCTGGAAAAGATAGTCTCCTGCCGGGAGAATGCCGCTCACGATTCCTCACCCTCGTAAAAGAAAAAGGGACTATCCGTCGGTGGACTCTCCCTTTCTTCCCCAAGGTGTCGTTGTGATACCTTGAGTTGTGTTTATCACCTTTCGTTCAATCAATCTTAATCATTTCACCGCGGAATGAGAGGGTAAAGACACAGCCCCCGGAAGTCGAAACGAGACTTCCGGGGGCCGGCATATTCAAAGTCGGGTACTATCCGGTATGATTCGGAATGAGGGGGTCAAAGTCAGCGGACTATGAGCTTCCTTACGGACGTGCCGACCGACAGGAGGTAGGAACCGGGGGTGAGCTCCGTGCGGCAGTCACCGTTGGCGCGGAAGATGGTGCGTCCGTCGAGGCTGAAGAGAGTCACAGCCTCTCCTGCGGTTCCGGCCACGGTCAGCATACGCCCTTCGAGAGCGATGGTGAGGTCGGTTGAGGAAACGCCGTCAACCGAGGAGGTCGAGATAAGCAGCGGCTGGGAGAGTTCCGACTCGCCGTTGTCATACACGGCGGTGACATGGTAGGTATGGCTCGGCGCCGGATTTGCGTGGGTGAATGTGGGCTGGGTGAGAGGTGTGTCGTTGAGACGGATTCTGTCGCAATAGACATTGTAGCCCAGCAGTTCACCGAAGAAGCCCTTGTCGCGGATGAAAGTGAAATCATCGAGTTCGAGCATATATGCCCCTGCGGCTGTTGAGCGCACGGCGAAATGACGGGTGCCCTCAGGCACGGAGAAGGTGTACTCGGTCCATTCGTCGGGCACGGTGCCTCCGACATTCGGCACTGCCACGTAGGATTCCAGGTCGTCGGCGTCGCCGGAGGTGTAGAGAATCTGGATGCGTTCGGAGTAGCTGCCGGAGTAGCTCTTGGCGAAGAAGCTGATGGTCTGCGCGTCGCTGTGGAGCAGCGGGGAGACGGCCCATTCGTCAGAATCCTGGTAATCCGCGCGATAGAGCGAGGCGATGAATTTGTCGCCGCTGCGGGGCGCGAAGCGTGAATCAGGCTGGAGCTGTGAGGCATCCCATACGAAGAATGACGCTTTGGTGACCTTGGGTGTGATGCCGGGGATTTCAAAGCTGGAGAATCCTCCCACGGGGCTGTCATCGGCGTCGATGAAGAGCCATCCTTCGGCCTCATGGGCCCACGATTCGGCGTCTTCGAAGCTTTCTGTCATCTCGACGGGGATTGATTTTCCGGTCTCGACAGCGTCCCAGGTCAGGAGATTTCCGTCAGAAGTGGAGGTTCCGTAGAGGTTGGTCACCACCGGGCCGTCGTTGACGGTGCGGCTGACGGTGATTGGCGATGAGATGTTGTTGTCAGGAATCTCGTCACCGGCGTAGACCACCTCTGAGGTGTAGACGCTGTTGACCGCGTCCTGCACGCCGAGTGTCTGCTCAAACATCACAGTGGTGGATTCCTCGGCCGGGAGGGTGGCGGTGATGTTGCGGGTGGCCACGATTTCACCGTCGCGGAGGAGATTGACGTCAAATGCCTGCACATCGGTGGCGCCGAGGTTCTTCACCGTGGCGTTGAGGCTGAAAGGTGTCCCTGATGAGACTTTCGCGGGGGCCGCGAGTGAAACCGCGAGGTCGTTCTCGAAGTTCTCGCCGATGTAGATGTTGTCATACAGGGTGTACTGTATGCCGTTGCACTGGAGGGCTATCTTGACGCGAACATCCTTCCCGGCGTATTCCGAAAGGTCGGAAGACATGCGGTTCCAGCGGTTGGGGGTCAGGTAGTTGTGGGGAATCTGGCGCACCACCTCCTCCTTGCCGTCACATATTACCGAGATTGAGGTGACGTTGGTGTCGGAGGCTCCCGAGTCGAATCCGTAAATCCAGAAAATCAGGGTGGGGGAGGTCAGACCCGAGAGTGACACACGGCCGGTGGCGATATACGCGCTCTGGTCGAGGTAGGGGGTGTTGATGAGAATGTATGAGTCATCGTCATCCTGCGAAGCCACACCGTTCGCGCTGCTGCCAAGGTTGATTTTGGCGTAAGCGTCAGATGTCCATCCCTCGAAGAAATATCTCTCGATTTCATTTTTGCCGCTGATGCGGTGGGGAGTGGAGTATGCGTCGCCGAAGATGGCCGATCCGACGGTGAGGTCGGTTGCCCCTACTCCGCGGTGGTATGACTTGACGGCGAAGTAGATGTAGTCCTGGACGGATGACGGGGTGACTGATGCCTCGTATGAGGTGGCAGACAGGGGGGAGGTGGTGATTTTGTCGCCGAGCACAAGCTGTCCGTTGCTGTTGACGCCGACTGAGTAGACATCATAGGTGATGTCTGACGCCTGCACGGGATTGCCGTCGATGTCGGTGGTGACAGCCTTCCATGAGAGGTTCACCTTGTCGGGAGCAGACTGGTACGCGCTCACGCTTGCGGTGAGTGCCGCAGGTTTCGGGCCGATGTAGGCGGTCGCGGATACACCTCGTGAGATGTCGTCGCCGTAGGCGCAGGTCACGGTGTAGGTGTATTCACCGGCGGTCTCCACGATGTCGGTCAGAGACACGGGTGTGCCGGGTTCGGCATCCTCGTGGTAGATTTCGGTCTCACCGTCGCGGGTCACGACCACCTCCAGTTTTCCGCCGACAGGTGCGCCGGAAACATTGGTGGAGGGCACGGTGAAGGAAACCTGCGCTTTCAGCGCGCCTGTCTCGTCGGGAACGACAGAGAGGTCAGACACAGCCGTAGGAATCTCCCCTGACAGGCGAGCCTCGATTTCGTAGGAGAGGATATAGAGATTGTACATATAGGCGTCAGAGATGCCGTGGAAACCGATATGGTAGTTACCGGCCTCGTCGGTGACAATCTGCCCTGTAATCTCGGCACCCTCATAACTTTCGTCGGTGACTACTGTCGGGCCTACAACGTCGATGGTCATAGCCTCGACTGTGGTTCCGCGCCCTGCCTTGACCTCGATGCGTTCGGGACATGAGGAGTCATAAGCCTGCACACGGGCCTTGAAGGGGTAGGTGGAGTTGGCCGCGAGGGCAACAGGGGGAGAGATGAGCCAGTCATCCATCTGCATGGTGAAGTTGTATGTCATCATGGCCTTCCCGAAGTTGAGAATCCACGATTTGCCATCCTCGTTGGCGTCAATCACTGTGTGCTCGGGGAATGTCACCTCGTTGAAAGCCATGTTCATCGGCACCTGGTAGCTGCCTAATGTTATCTGGTTTGACGCGGTATAGCCCGACATCTTCGTGTCGTAGACAGCGGCGACCTTGTAAGATGTCTTCTCGATACCTGAGGCGGGAGCCGTCAACGGGAAAGTGGCGGAGGTAGAGGTGAGTCCGGAGGCAACGATTTCACCTTCAGGGGTCGCCACGTTGTAGGTGACTCCGGCCGGGTCGATATAACCGCCGTCGGAGGTGGTGGTCACGGCGTCCCAGGAGAGGAGGGCGGTGTTGTCGTTCCATGACAGCACGACATTGGCAGGGGCGGAGGGTGTGCCTTTGCCGATGTAGCAGGAGTAGCGGGCCATGCGCGACTCGCCGTGCTGGTTTGACAGCACGACAGAGAAGTGGAGAAGTCCGGAATTGTCAATCTGCACGGTCTTTACCAACTGGCTGCCTGCTGCGCCGGTTCCGGTCAGAATGGAGACGCCGTCGGCCGAGAGGGTGAAATTGAAATCCGTCCCTGTGGCGTCAGCCCCGCCATGGAATGTCGCTGGCATCGCGATTGTCACCACGGCATCCATCGAGCCGTTCTCGCAGGTGACGGTCAGCCCGGGGGTGCCGGGCGCCAAGGGGTTGATTTCAGCGGCAGGGATGTAAAGGCCAAGCACCTGCTCGCCGTTGGGGAAATCGACAATCTTGGAGTATTCCCCGTTGTCGAGGTTGAATGAATGGAGGGAAGAGGAGAGTCCATACTGGTCATATGTGGCCAGGAGGAACTGCCGGTTGGCGTTGTCGACGCATCCGCCGTGCTGTGAACTTGAGTTGACGGATGAGGGGATTATCGGGTCGGAGGGGTATTCGGTGTATTCTCCGGAGTTCTTGTCAATCTTGACGAACCGGCCGAATTCGGTTATCCCGTAGAACTGGCCGCTGTCGTCGCAGCCTACAGCCGCGAAATATATCGGAAGCTCCTTCTTTACCACGGTGACGCTCTTGGTGGGATAGTCTATTTTCACCCAGTCATAGCCGTTAAAGGTGGCGTTGGAGCAGCAGGCGTAGACTTCGCCGGTGGTTGGGTCTTCGGCCGAACCGAAGGAATAGAGGCTGAAGTCCGGCATGACCTCGTCGTAGATCAGAGACCAGTCGGAGGTGTTGAATGCCGCCAGATGGCAGTCTTGTGCCCATCCATAGTTGTCTGAGACGATGTAGGTGCTGTAATATGTGCCGTTGCCGTCGTCATAGCCCTCGGTCAGCGGCACTTCGGACGGGCCGATGAGGGTGAACGCCTCACCTTCGGCTGTCGGCACCTGGTAGACGCCGTAGACGGGGTTCACACCCCAGGCGGTGCTTGCCAGCACTGTGCCTCTCAGGCCCGCGGCGGGAGCGACTTTCTGGAGTATGCGGCTTGCGGTCATAGGAGCGCGGGGAGCTATTTTCGAAGGAGTTGTCGCAACTTTGATTCCGGGCATCGGGTTGCCGCAGGCCATGCCGGGAGCTGTCAGACGGCGGGGAGCGTAAGGCACAGTGCGGTCGATTGCCGCGAGTCTGGAACGAACGCCTTCCGAGGGAGGCCCGGAGGTGGGCGGGGTGGCGGCCCACGCCGAGATTGAGATGGAGGTCGCGCCGATGATAGCGGCGGCGGCATTCAGGATTTTTGCCATAATATAAGAAGCTTGATAATGATTAGTTTCCGGATGGGGCAGAAAGGGTAGTCCGGTCTGTCTGTACAGACTACCCACGCTCGCAAAGATAGGCATAAATACCGTAAAATAAATTAACCTATGTTTGGAATTGACTTTCCGGATGAAAGAATGGCGGAGTTTTTCACATAAGGGAACCTTTTGGATATTCAGGGTTGTTCCCACTTTTCCCTTGTAAGCAGGTTTGCCTTTCGCAGCCGCAAATTGCCTGTCGATCTTGGCAATAACCAGAGGGGCGTGATTGCCGGTTAATGACGTTTGCCATCATTTATGTAATGTTTACGGACGCAGACTAAACTTTCCTGTTCTGTGGCGTCTTATTTATCACACATAGATAAGAAGAAAAGAAACAGAACCAGACAGAAGTGAAATAATGATTAGGATTGGTTAGATAGAATCTGTTTCTGGCAATATTGCGAAGGGATTCGCAATATTGTGTTTTTATATGGGAGTCTCTGCCGGATAGAGCCTTGGGCGGCCATCCGCCCGGCGGAGATGAACGTCTGGCACTTGGGGGGATTTGGTATCACAAATCATTCAAAAGGCGTCATATGGAATCCGGTGGATTCAGATAGACAGGTATATATCTCCAAGTTATTTAACTTGTTGGTTAATAGAGGTGTAGTGTGTGATAGGCTGGGAATGAACGAAAGAGGGGCTGCCGAGTGGCAGCCCCTTTGGTATTCCCGTAGGGAGTCGAACCCTAATCGTCGGAACCGGAATCCGATATTCTATCCATTGAACTACGGGAACAATAATTTGTAATGCAAAGTTAGGGATTATTTCTGATGCTTGCAAATAAATCACCAACAATCACCCACAATAATCCCCGCTGCCGCCGTCGTACCGTGGCCTCACTGTGGTTCTTCAAACCCCTACTCTTCAAGCTCTCGGGGTGGCCCGTCAGGTTGATTTTCGGACTTTGCTGTATGTCGCGGTTCGAAATGCTCAGTCTCCGTCGGCCATCTGCGCGTCAGGGTGGGCGGCCAGATAGTCGAGGTAGTCAGACATGGGGGAGAGGTATTCCTCCGGGTCGAACTCCGTGGAACTCAATGTCAGGCAGACCGCGCCGGGGGTGAAGTCGTGAAGCTCGCGCCAGTAGGGGGGAGGCAGCAGCAGTCCTATGTCGGGGCTGTCAAGGGTGAATGTCTCCCAGTTTTCCCCGTCGAAGACTTTCACGTCGAAGCTTCCGGCAAGGGCCACGAGCATCTGGCTTTCACGGATATGCGCGTGGCCTCCCCGCTGGGCTCCCTCGGGCATGTCGTAGAGATAGAATATCCGTTTTATCTCGAAGGGGGCTGTCAGGGGGAACTGCAGGAATGTGAGACTGCCGCGGTTGTCGCTGATTCGCGGCAACCGCAGCAGGTGGGGTTTATGTCCGTGACTGTTTCCGGACATCGATTACTTGTTTACGCGGAATGGGGCGGAGCCGTCGCGGAAGAAGTCTACGATCTGGCGGGCGGCGGCGATGCCGGCGTTGATGTTGGCTTCGGCTGTCTGCGCTCCCATTTTCTTGGGTGTGAAGAACACGCGGCCTGCGAATTCCTCCTCCATGACGGCGGCGTTGTCGGGCTTGACGTCGGCTACATATTTCAGGTCGGGACGTTCCGCGAGGGCTTTGCGGAGCCCCTCCTCGTCAATCACCTCCTTGCGGGCGGTGTTGACCAACACGCCGTTCTTGGGGAGCTTCATCATCAGCTCGTAACCCACCGAGCCTTTGGTCTCGGGGGTGGCGGGGATGTGGAGCGAGACAATCTGGTTGCCTGAGTAAAGCTCCTCAACGCTCTTGACGGGGGCTACACCGGCGTTGACCATCACTTCGTCGGGGCAATAGGGGTCGAGGGCAGACACCTCCATGCCGAAACCTTTGGCGATGCGGGCCACATTGCGGCCTACCTGGCCGAAGGCGTGGATGCCGAGTTTCTTCTCTTTCAGCTCGGTGCCTGATGTCCCGTTGTACATGTTGCGGACTGCCATCACCGTCATACCGAACACCAGTTCGGCCACGGCGTTGGAGTTCTGGCCTGGGGTGTTCTCCACGCAGACGTCGTGGACGGTGGCTGCGGCCAGGTCGACATTGTCGTAACCGGCACCGGCGCGTACCACGATTTTCAGCGCGGGAGCTGCGTCAAGCACCTCCGCGTCTACCTTGTCTGAGCGGATAATCAATGCGTCAGCGTCTTTAACCGCGTCAAGCAGTTCCTGGCGTGAGCCGTATTTCTCCAGAAGCGCGAGCTCGTGGCCTGCCTCTTCGACTACCTTGCGGATGCCTTCTACCGCCACTGGGGCGAAAGGCTTCTCGGTGGCAACTAATACTTTCATAATCAGGATGCCGGTTTAAAGTTTGTTCTGGAACTCCTTCATTGCCTCTACAAGCACCTTCACGCTTTCGATGGGGAGGGCGTTGTAGAGCGACGCGCGGAAGCCGCCTACCGAACGGTGGCCCTTGATGCCGACGATTCCCTTTGAGGTGGCGAACTCCATGAATGCCTTCTCCTGGTCGGCGTATTCGGGCTTGAGCACGAAGCATACGTTCATAATCGAACGGTCGGCGTGGTCGGGCACTGTGGCCTCGAAAATCGGGGATGCGTCGATTGCCTCATAGAGGAGGGCCGCCTTGTCGAGGTCCATCTTCTCGATGGCCTTGATGCCGCCGAGCTCCTTGTAATAGCGGAGGGTCTGCAGGGCGGAGAATATGGGCAGCACGGGGGGAGTGTTGAACATCGAACCCTTGTCGATGTGGGTCTTGTAGTTGAGCATCGTCGGGATGGGGCGGCAGGGGTTCTGCACGACCTCGTCGCGCACAATCACGATGGTAGCGCCTGCGGGAGCGAGGTTCTTCTGAGCGCCGGCATAGATGAGGTCGTATTTCGACACGTCAACGGGGCGTGAGAAGATGTCTGACGACATGTCTGACACCAGACGGACGCCTACCTCGGGATCCTTGCGGATTTCGGTTCCGTAGATGGTGTTGTTTGTGGTGTAGTGGAAATAATCGGCATCGGCGGGAACGGTGAAATCCTTGGGGATGTAGTTGTAGTTCTTGTCTTCAGAAGAAGCCACCACGTCGACGTCGCCGAAGAGCTTGGCTTCCTTGACTGCCTTGTGGGCCCACACGCCTGTGTCGAGATAGGCGGCCTTATTCTTTAGGAGGTTGTAGGGCACCATGGCGAACTGGAGGGATGCTCCGCCTCCGAGGAACAGCACGCTGTAGCCTTCGGGCACTTCAAGGAGTTCCTTTACAAGGGCCTGGGCTTCATCCATCACGGCCTGGAATTCCTTTGAACGGTGAGAGACTTCGAGAATCGACAGGCCGGTGTTTGCGAAATCCAGCACCGCATCGGCGGTGTTCTTGATGGTGTACTGGCTCATAATCGACGGGCCGGCATAGAAGTTGTGCTTCTTCATCTTGGTAAGTTTTATGTATGTATAGGGGAGAGTCGCTATAATCTAAAAGTTGTTTTTCGCAAAGATAGGTAAAGAATCCCTATTTTCCAAACCGATTGCGAAAATTTTCAAGATTAAGAAATCTGTCGTTGTCAGCCTCGGTATATCAGTGTTGGTTCTGTGGCTTTAGTGCGTGGCCCTCATCGTTAATGCCGCGTTAATATAGCAACAACGATGAGGGCCTCAAATGAAGTCGGGAGGATTTATTTAATCAGGATTTTCTTGCCGTTGATGATGTAAATATTGCCCGGAGCGGGGGCCTCAACTCTTCTTCCGGATAAGTCGTAGGTGTTGTTGTCCTGCTCATTCCCGTCGATTGTCACGCAGTCGATGCCGGAAGATGGGAAATTGTCGGTCTCTATGAAATTTGTCATATAATCCCAGCCGGTAGCTGTCGTGTATTGCTGCTTCGTCCCTACCGGTATGAATACAGGAGTTGATGGGTTCACACTTGCGAAAGGTGAACCGTCAAATTCATATCCTTGTGCCGGGATATATGCGGGAGGAACAGTCGCTTTGCAGTAGATGCTTTTCAGATTTGAACATAAGGCAAACGCCCTGTCTCCGATGCTTTTAAGTGAGGAGGGCAATATCACGCTGTTGAGTTTGTCGCAACCCTGGAACGCATCCTGCTCGATTGATTCCAATGTTTCCGGGAAATCTATTTCTGCTATTTTGGTGCCATCGAATGCGAACTCCCCGATTGTAATCGCCCGGGAGGAAACATTGGCCTGCTGTAACGATACACATCCGGAGAAGATACTTTCCGGAACGAACGGTAAGTTATCGGGCAAATGTACTTCGGTTAGTTCCCAGTTGTTATAGAACTGCCCCCCTTGCGGGCAAAGATAACAATTGTCAGGCAGAAATGCTTTTTTGAATCTGGAGCCCGCGAAGGCCATGCATCCGAGATACTCCAATGACTGGGGTATGTTGATTTCAGATATTTTGCAGGAGTAGAATGCCGCGCACTTGATTGCGAGCAGAGATTCAGGCAGTGTTATTTCGCCTGTCAATCCGCGGCAATTGTAAAAAGCTTGTTCGCCGATTACTTTCAGGCTTTCCGGAAATGCCAATTGTTCTGATGTCAGATCGATACAATCGGTGAATGCCCCACGGTCTATTGACTGCAATGTGCCGGGAAACTTGATTTCACGGAGGGAGATTGAATATGCGACTGCCATATCACCTATTTCAGTTACTCCTTCCGGAAGAAATAATTTCTCAAGCCATGTCGTGGTTATCACCATCGTTTCCCAGTTGACCTGTTCATCTATGTGGAATAGGGCATATTTGGGGATAATTCCGTTTTCAACCGTTGCATTCTCAAGGTTGATGATTTTCAGCTGGCCATTGAACGATGATTCCCACAGCGTATTGAAATCATCATCATTCACCGGGCCTTCTACCGAGATGGAATCTATCTCGAATATTCTGTCACCCAGCACGGATGCGAGAGTGCCACTCTCAGACAAAACCGCATGTGCGTATTGATTGCTTTCAGGCTGATTGCTTTCCGAACTTCTGCCGGATGCTTTATGGTTGTGGCACAACTTGAATTCTTGAATGGAGGAGTTGTCAGATGGGCAGAGTTCTTCAGCCAATATCGGAGCGAGAACGATTTTCTCGTTTTCCAAAAGGCCCGTGGCGTCTTTATGGGCGAACGCCATAAACTGGACAGCCACCATCAGGAATATGGCTGATTTGATTCTTAAATTCCTCATATGCGCTATTTAACTCAGGATTTTGAGATGCAAATATAAGGGAAAAAAAGACTTGCAGGATAAAACTTGTTTTATTGGCCGGGATTTTTTCCGAGATTTTTCCGGATGCGGCTAAGATACACCGGAGTGACGAGCAAATATGAGGCTATATCCCGCAACGAGACTATGTCTAAAATCCGGGGATGCAACGTTGCCAGTTCAAGGTATCTTTCAGTCGGTGTCTTGCGGTACAGTTCAAGGTGACGGGAATAGATTTCGCTGAATAATGTGCCATTGACAGCGGAAAGGTTGCCTTCAAACTGTGCGTTAAAAATGTTTCGTGCCTCAACGGTTCTGATTTGAAATACCGAGGTGTCGGTTCCGGCTTTTATGGAAACCTCAGATGGAAGCCCGTTGAATGAGTTGTAGTAATCGGCTACAATCTCCCCTTCGAAAGCGAACCCGACAACAGCCTCGTTTCCCTGCGATGTCAGAGTCGTGTATTTGAAATAACCTGATTCCACCACTCCGAGATACTTGGCGACACATCCCTGCTGGACGAAGGCGTTATCTTTGGGATAATGGGCGACACGGCCATTCATTCTGCAAAAATCCTTGATTGCCGATAAGTCACATTGGCTGTCATATAAATTAAAGCCGGTCATTTCGATTGCAAGATTAAAAATTGGAGGTGCTCGATTCAGGCCTTGGGGGTGTCGGGGTGCCAGCGTTGTTGCTGGAGGAGGGAGGCGCGGTCTTCGGCGGGGTTGGAGCAGGGAGCCCAGAAGCGCGAGGAGCGGATTGCGTCGGGGAGGAATTGCTGGATGACGAAGTTGCCGGGGTAGTCGTGGGCATACTTGTAGTCGGCTCCGTAACCCATCTTCTTCATCAGTGAGGTCGGGGCGTTGCGTATATGCAGCGGCACCGGGAGGTCGCCCGAGCGGTTGACTTCGGCGAGGGCCGCGTCGATGGCCTTGTAGGCTGAGTTGCTTTTCGGGGAGGTGGCGAGGTATATGACACATTCGGCGAGGGGTATCCTCCCTTCCGGCATGCCGATTTTGTGGATGATGTCGTAGGTGGTGTTGGCCAGCAGCAGGGCGTTGGGGTTGGCCAGACCGATATCCTCGGCGGCGAGTATCACCAACCGCCGGGCGATGAACTCGGGGTCTTCCCCTCCGGCTATCATTCGGGCGAGCCAGTAGATTCCCGCGTCGGGGTCACTGCCGCGTATGCTCTTGATGAAGGCGGAGATGATGTCGTAGTGCATGTCGCCCTGCTTGTCATATGCGGCGGGATTCTCCTGGAGACGTTCGGTGACAACCTTGTCATTTATGACCATCGGCTGTCCGATGGGGGTGGATTGTTCGAGCAGGTCGAGGATGTTGAGCAGTTTGCGGGCGTCTCCCCCCGAAAAGCGGAACAGGGCGGTGGTCTCCACCACTTTCACATCGCGCTTGCGCAATATCTCGTCGCCGCTGACGGCGCGGTCGAGCAGCACCTGCAATTCAGGGGCTTCGAGTGGCTTGAGGGTATAGACCTGGGCGCGTGACAGCAGGGGGCGGATTACCTCGAACGAGGGATTTTCGGTGGTCGCGCCGATGAGGGTCACTGTGCCGTTCTCGACCGCTCCGAGCAGGCTGTCTTGTTGCGACTTGCTGAACCGGTGGATTTCGTCGATGAAGAGTATCGGACGCCCTTTCGAGAACATGCTCTGGGCGTCGGCCTTGCACCGCTCTATCACCTCGCGCACCTCCTTGACCCCCGACGTGACGGCCGAGAGGGTGTAGAAGGAGCTTTCGGTGGTGTTGGCGATTATCTTCGCCAGGGTGGTTTTCCCGACTCCGGGAGGCCCCCACAGAATGAACGAGCTGACATTCCCTGAATCGATCATCCGACGGATGATGGCTCCGGGGGCTACCAGGTGAGACTGCCCTATGTATTCGTCGAGCGATTTGGGCCTGAGACGTTCTGCGAGAGGTGGGAGCATTTTTTTGATTTTCCTTTCTTGTTCTTCAATACAAAATTAATGAAAAAAGATGGTGGAAAGTTGCCCACCCGTGTTAACGAAAATTAAATTAAAGAGGAAATGGTTTCGACCTCACGGAAAATGGCTAAATTTGGTATCCTGTTGTAAGGTCTGCGTGTCTCCGAACTTTCGGAGAGTGCAGGCGTTTAACGATAAAGGACACTTTTTAATAACGAGATAATTCAACTTTGTTATGGCACGAGACGATGAAAGACGCGACATGGTTCCCTCGACGATGAGAATCGTGTTCGGCATCATAATGATAATTGTATATGTGGGGATGGGTGTGTTGCTGCTCATCAACTTCTTCGATTGGGGAGGCGGTGTAATGCAGTGGCTCCGCTGGATTGGCGGTATAGCCTTCATCCTCTACGGCATCTGGAGGGCCATACGGCAGTTCTGGGGCATCGACAGTTCGCTCTGAAAAGAGGATGTTGCCACGTGACGCGCGGGAAAATGGGCATACTCTCCCCGCCCCGCGTGAAAAAAATTTCGCGGATAGTGAAAAATAATGTAACTTTGCGTCAAGCAATACAGCGGATTATGAACAGACATAAGGTCATAGCGTTTATGGCGGTGTTTGCCATGCTGGCAGGCATCCTGGCCGGTTGCAACTCGAAAGGTGGCCGCAAGGAGGCCCCCAAGGGTAATTCCGCCACGGCCGGCACACTGGTGATGGCTTGTGACGCCTCGTTCGAGAACATCATGCAGGATGAAATCGAGGTGTTCGAGTTCTGCTATCCCCATGCCTCCGTGCTTCCTTATTATATTGATGAGAAGGCGGCGATAGACTCTGTGGTGCTCGGCAACGCCCGGGTGGCCGTCGTTTCGCGTGAGCTGACCAAAGACCAGATACGCTACCTCAAGGAGCGCAAACGGGTGGCAAAGACGAAGAAAATCGCCGTCGACGCCATCGCCGTCATCGTCAATCCCGACAATCCGGTTGAGAACCTGTCGATAAAGGAGTTGCGCGAGATTCTGACCGGCGACGTCTC
Source organism: uncultured Porphyromonadaceae bacterium (assembly GCA_947177635.1). Classification (GTDB taxonomy): domain Bacteria; phylum Bacteroidota; class Bacteroidia; order Bacteroidales; family Muribaculaceae; genus UBA7173. The sequence goes on from CAMWVQ010000004.1 coordinate 29,528, forward strand.
CCGTTGGGATGAGCTTTGGCCCTCGAAGCTTGGCAACATACAGGTGATATTCGACCACAGCGGTTCGAGCATCGTGAAATATATGGCTGACTCGCTGATGGATGGCCGGAAGTTCCCCGCGAATGTCTACTCCGCCCAGACCATCCCGGCTGTGTTCGAGGCGGTCAAGAACCGCAAGAACGCCATAGGGCTTGTCGGAGTCAGCTGGATTTCCACCGATATGAAGACTGCCGACATGTCGACCGAGGAGAAGTTCAAGACCCTTGAGGCCGACGACACGACGACCACCGAATTCACCGACCAGGTGAAAGTTCTCCCGATTCGCCGCGACAGTTCGCTTGTGGCCGTCAAGCCTTACCAGGCCTACATCTTCGACGGCACATACCCCCTCTACCGCTCCATCTACATGATAAACACCGGAGCGTCAGGAAGCCTCGCCAACGGTTTCTTCTCATTCGTGACCTCTTTCCAGGGACAGAAACTGATGCAGACCACCGGAGTTTTGCCCGCCCTGGTGAGCCACCGACAGGTGGAGGTGAACTGATTCCCGCAGGGGACTAAAACAATGGAAAAATAGTAATAACGCATAAACAGAAACAGAAAAGATGAAATTAAAACTCATGTTCTCCCTGCTCCTTGGCGGCGCGATGTCAATGGCCGCCGAGGGATACATGGATGGTGTAGAGTACTTCCGTGCCGACCAGCCGGAGGAAGCCGCAATCATCCTCAACAATACCCTCACCCAGCCCGGCACCGACCAGGCCACTGCCTACTATTACCTCGGCCAGATTGCCCTGCAGCAGGGTGACAAGGCCCAGGCAAAGGCGATGTTCGACAAGGGTGTCGCCGCCGACGCCGAGAATGGCTACAACTATGTGGGTCTTGGCTCGCTCGCGCTGGCTGCCGGAGACACCAAGGCCGCTGCCGACTATTTCAAGAAGGCCAAAGGTCTCGCCAAGAAGGATGCAGACATCCTGACCGAGATTCCCCGCGCCTATTTCGAGGCCAACCCTGTCACCTATGCCGCAGAGATTGACAAGTGGCTTGCCGACATCAAGAAGCAGTCGAAGAACACCGCCCCCGCTCCCTACATCCTCGAGGGTGACCGCCTGGCCGGCACCAACGTCGGCGATGCCGCCGGTATGTATGAGATGGCCGCCACTTTCGACCACGAGTCAAAGAACGCGCAGGATGCCCACCCCGAGGCTTACGTGAAATATGCCCGCGTTATTTTCAAGGTCAACGAGAAGGCCGCCATCGACAAGCTCCGCGAGCTGCTGACCTACCAGCCCAACTCCGCCCTCGTGCAGCGCGAGCTGGCCGAGAAGCTTTACGACGCCAACCAGCTGACCAACGCCGCGAAGCAGTATGAGGCTTATATCCAGAACCCCAACTCCTTCCAGAAAGACAAGCAGCGCCTGGTAGGTCTGCTCTTCTTCGCCCAGCGTTACCCCGAGAGCTATGACCTCGCGACACAGATTCTGGCAGACGACCCCTCCAACTTCTACATGCAGCGCATGCAGTTCTACAACAAGAAGGCTATGGGTGACACCATCGCAGCCGTGAACGCCGCCGAGGCCCTGCTCGCCAACCCCAAGGCTCAGGTAAACTCTCAGGACTATTCACAGTATGGCGAACTGCTGACCGACATGGGCAACGACTCCCTCGCAATCGTGATGTATGAGAACGCCGTGAAGGTTGATCCCCAGAAGACTTCCCTGCTGAAAGACCTTTCCCAGGCTTACAACCACGGCCTGCGTTTCCAGGAAGCCGCTGACACCATGCAGAAATACATCGACCTTCAGGGTGACGATGTCGACCCCAACGACCTGCTGGCCCTCGCCCTCCGTTGGAACGCCCTCTCATCGGCGCAGCAGAAGGCTGAGAACCCCGACTGGCAGGCTTCCTCTGAGAAGGCCATCGCCGCCATCAACCGCGTGTATGAGATGACCCCCAGCCATCCCCTGGTGCTCAACCACCGCGCCCGCATCCTGCTCGTCGCCAACCAGAACGAAATCAGTGACCTCGTGGCCCAGGCTGACCTCGAGACCCTTGCCGCCCTTGACTCCGACCCCGCCAACCTGCAGAACCGTCAGGCCATCTACGTGCAGGTGCTCGGCCGTCTCGGCAACTACTATGTGACCAACCACAACATCGAGGAGGCAAAGAAGATGTTCCAGCGCTTCTATGAGATTCAGCCCTCCGAGGAACTCCAGAAGTATATCGAGACCCTCAAATAATACTCCGTGGTCAAGAAAAACCGCTGACAGAAGTGCCCCGCGCGTATGAGCGCAGGGCGCTTTTGTCGGCTTTATGGACAACCCTATGAACATCATTGAAATAATGCGCCGCAGGGATTCCTGCCGTACTTACAACGGACTGCGCCTCGACAAGTCTGCAATCACCTCCCTGGAGGATGAAATCAGGGTTTTGCCGAGGCTTTTCGAGGATGTGGCCTCCCCGGAAATCCGTGTCGTCGACAATGACGGGGCTGAGGGGAAACTCGGCACATACGGATTCATCACCGGCGCGAGGCAGTTCCTCGCGATGGCCTCCGGGAAAACCCGGGCCGAGCAGGTGCAGGCCGGATTCATGTTCGAGGCCCTGATTCTGAAAGCCACCGGAATGGGGCTGGCCACCTGCTGGCTTGGCGGCACTTTCAGGCGCGGGGCTTTCAGCGAGGCGTTCGGGAGTCTCGGTGAGGGGATGGAAATATCGATAGTTTCCCCTGTCGGGCATCCCACACCCAAACGCAGGTTTGCCGAGAGGATGATGCGCCGTATGGTGAAAGCCGACCGCCGCAAACCGTTTGCCGACCTCTTCCGGGGTGTAGCCGAAGACACCCCGATAGGGCGCGTGCTTGAGGCGGTAAGGCTTGCCCCCTCGTCATCAAACTCGCAGCCGTGGAGATGCACGGTGAGCGGCGGTGGTGACGCAGGTGACGGTAAAGAGGGACAGGTGACGGTTGAATTCAGCTGCGCCGCCTCCGGACGTTTCGCCCCCGTGGATATGGGAATCGCCTATTGCCACTTCCTGCTTGCCTCCCGCCAGGAGAAGCTTGACTGGGAAATCGAGGACGCTTCAAATCCGCTGGGGCTTAGATTCCGCTGCCGATAGGGCGGCAGCCTTTATGGCTGTCGCTTTGGGACGCCAGTGTCCCGAAGGTGAGGAGTGTCCCTTTAACTGTTAAAACCGACATAACAACCATTAAAAACTTGCCGCTGCTGAACATTGCCTGTTAAAAAGTCCTTATAAATAGTAAAGCGGGTGACACCGGTCTGCCTCCGACCGACCCCGCAGACCAAAATTCAATCATCAGGGAGTGCCCGACGGTTCTCCCCTAAAAACAGGGCTACGATGAATACAGGCAAAACTATCTTCTGGGCAGGTTTCGTGATCACACTCGGCATAATCATAGCCTACCTGCTGACAATGATAATCGGAGTCGAGGCATTCGCCGGCTGGATTGTCTCTCTGTCGCTTTGCGGAGTGGTGATGGTCGGAGCCGTGCTGATGATTATCGGACGAGCCATCGAGAAACGTTCCGGCGGTGACTTCTGATAAGCCATGCCAAATATCAATATGTCATTTTCTCTTATGCGCCGCTTCCAGGGAATGCTGGCGGTGGGCGTCATTGCCATGCTGGCCGGAGCCGCCCCCCAGATGGGCGCCCGCACATTGTCGCCGTTGCTTGCCTCCGGAGCCGGGCCGAAGCCTGACGGTAAATCATCCGTCGCTGTCAGACAGTCGGCGGAACGTTACATTCCGCTGATTATCAAGCTTACGGATTCAAGCGCGGAGTTGCCCTCTTCGGTGACCGAGCTTCACAGGCGGGGGGGAATGGTATTGGCTTATGTCCCGTATGACGACCTGGAGGAGGTGGCTGCTCTCGGGGTTATATCCCGTATAGAAGGGGGGCAGGTGTGTACCCCTGTCCTTGACCAGGCAAGGCTCTTCACCAATCTGCCGGAAATCGCCGTCTCTGAAGGGGTGGGGGAATATACCGGCAAGGGGGTGGTGGTCGGATTCGCCGACACCGGCTTCGACCCGAACCATCTCGCGTTCAGGGATGCCGATACCGGTTGGTCGCGGGTGGTGCGTCTGACAAACTATGGTGAGTCACCCTCTGATGTTACCCGGCTTACGACACGGGAGGAAATCGCGGCGTGGCAGACCGATGACCCAGACCAATGGCACGCCACGCATGTGGGGGGCATTCTGGCCGGAGGATACAAGGGTAACCCGTATTGGGGCATCGCTACCGGCTCGGAGATAGTGGCCACGACCAGCATTCTTTACGACGCGTTGCTGCTGTCGGGGATGGAGGATGTCGTCGGGTATGCCCGGGAGGTTGGTAAGCCCGCGGTAATCAATATGTCGGTAAGTTCGAGCCTCGGCCCCCATGACGGCACCTCCCTTTTCTGCCAGTATCTCAGGCTGCTTGCCGAGGATGCCACAATCTGCATCTCGGCGGGCAATGACGGGGCCAGGGTCGGGATATGGAACGGAGTGTTCCCGGCCGACGGCCCTGCTGCGGCGGCCGTGGTTGATGTCCCCTCCTGGAGGCTTTTCAGGGCCAAGGGCTACATAGATGTATGGAGCCGCGACGCCTCCCCCCTTGATTTCGCCCTGCTGGTGGTCGACAACCAGACCAACCGTGTGGTGGCGCGGGTGCCGTTCCCCACGGTCTCTTCAGCGGGAGTTGAGCAGGGGTATGCCATCGCATCCTCCCCCGAGCGGCTTGAGGCTGCGGGAATATCCCCCGCAGAAAGCCTGGTTTCCAGGGAGTTCGCCGGATGTCTAAACGGCATCGTCACGCTGACAACCGAAGTCAACCCCGAAAACGGCAGGTTCAACGGACTGGTTTTCCTTGATGTGGAGAACCTTCCCGGCGATGACGGCGAAATCTCCGAACGTTACGAAATCGCCCTTGAGGTAAATGGGCGTATGGGGCAGAGAGTCACCGCATACGCGTCCGATCAGCTGCGATTCAGGGAAATAGACGGATATGACAATTTCTCTTATCTCGGGACAGACGGCGTGATAAATGACTTCGTGACCGGAGAGGGGGTGATTGGCGTCGGGGCGATGTGCTCGCGCAACAGATGGCCACAGCTTGACGGGGAAGATGGTGAAGGTTCCTACGGGGTAGGGGATGTGGCCGGCTTCTCCTCCTTGTGCACCGGGGGAACGACCGGACTCCTTCCCGACATAGTCGCTCCGGGAGCGTGGCTCGTGTCTTCCGTTTCAACCCCTTACGCCGTGGCGCACCCTGAAGTCATTCCGTCATACAGCCAGGTCAACACCGCAGATGGCATCGATTATTACTGGGACTCGGCGTCGGGTACCTCCATGTCATCCCCCTATGTCGCGGGTGTGTGTGCCTTGTGGCTGGAGGCCAATCCTTATGCCACCCCGGCCGAGATAAAGGAGACCATCATATCGACGGCCACAAAACCGACTGTCAACCCCGCCAATTCCAGGTGGGGCCGTGGAATCCTCAACTCATACGAGGGGTTGCGCAGGATTCTCGAGCTCGGAGGAGTGGAGGAGGTGAGGAGTGATGCCGCCCCCGGGGAGATGCCGCCGTTGCCATCCCCGTTAACGCCGGAATCTCTGGGACGGTATGCCCGGGATAACGGGTGTGATGTTTTCACCCCGTCAGGCCAGCCGGTATCCCCATACTCCGTCGGCCGGGGTGTCTACCTGCTGCGCTCAGGGAGCCGTGTGACCAAGGTGGCCCTCTGAGCATCCATTAAAACCGCCTAAATTTTGTCAGGTGAGGTAAATTTGTTAATTTTGCGTTGTCATCGAAATATCACTATAATGAAAAATGTTCTGACGCGTTCCCTGACCGGTCTGCTGTATATAGCAGTCATAGTCGGCGCCATATTCGGCGGCCGGATTTGGTTCTGGGGGCTGACGGTGCTTTTCGGAGTGCTGGGTATCAATGAATTCAACAAGATATCAAACAAAGGGCGCATATCCAACACGACAGCCCTGCTCGATATGCTCGCCGCGGTAGCGCTGATTTCGGCCGGGTCTGTGATGTCGGCGGCCAACGCGTTGCCCGGTTTCCTTGCTTCGTGGAACCTCTCTACATTCCTTTTTGCCTATATAGTCTGCCTGATGGCGCGCCTGGTGGCGCAGCTGTATGTGCAGGACGGCAACGCCCTGGCCCATTACGCCAACTCCTTCATGGGGCAGCTTTACATAGCCTTCCCGATGTGTCTGCTGGGATGGCTTTACAGCCTGACCTCCCCGGTCTTCGTCCTGTCGGTGTTCATACTGATATGGCTCAGCGACACCGGGGCGTTCTGTGTCGGCTCCCTCATCGGACGTCACAAGCTTTTCGAACGTATCTCCCCCAAGAAGTCGTGGGAAGGCTTTTTCGGCGGACTCTTCTTCTGCCTCGTGGCGGCGGTCGTGTTCTCCTTCTGTTTCCCCGCTGACTTCCGCGGAATGAACATCTGGCAGATGCTCGGCCTCGGCGCGGTTGTCTGTGTGTTCGGCACCTGGGGAGACCTCGTGGAATCACTCATCAAACGTACACTCGGGGTAAAGGACTCCGGCAACATACTTCCGGGCCACGGGGGAATCCTCGACCGGATAGACTCGCTACTGCTTGTGGTGCCTGCCACAATGGCATACATGCTCTCGCTCGCCGTGCTGGCTTGCATATAATGAATCAGACTATGACTTCCAACGAACGATATATGATGCGCGGAGTTTCCGCCGCCAAAGAAGATGTCCACAACGCGATAAAGAATGTAGACAAGGGGCTTTACCCCAAGGCGTTCTGCAAGATAATCCCCGACATTCTCGGGGGAGACCCCCAGTGGTGCAACATCATGCACGCAGACGGGGCCGGAACCAAATCTTCCCTCGCCTATGCCTACTGGCGCGAGACCGGCGACCTGTCGGTATGGCGCGGCATTGCCCAGGACGCGCTGGTGATGAACATCGACGACCTCCTCTGCGTGGGGGCCACAGACAACATCCTTGTCTCCTCCACCATCGGCCGCAACAAGCGCCTGATTCCCGGAGAGGTGATCGCAGCCATCATCAACGGCACCGAGGAGCTGCTCGAGCGGATGCGTTCCCTCGGGGTGAGCATCTACTCGACCGGCGGCGAGACGGCAGATGTCGGTGACCTCGTGCGCACAATCATTGTGGATTCCACCGTCACATGCCGAATGCGCCGTCAGGATGTTGTCGACAACGCTAACATCAAGGGTGGCGACGTGATTGTCGGTCTCTCCTCTTCGGGCAAAGCCACCTATGAGGAGGAATACAACGGCGGAATGGGAAGCAACGGTCTGACCTCGGCCCGCCACGATGTCTTCGCCAAGGAGGCGGGGATCAAGTTCCCAGAGACTTACGACGGCGGAATGCCGGAGGAACTCGCGTACAGCGGCAAGGTGAGCCTCACCGAACCTGTTGAGGGTACGCCGCTCGATGCCGGGAAACTCGTTCTGTCGCCCACCCGCACCTACGCGCCGGTGATAAAGAAGCTCCTTGAGGAGATGCGCCCCGCAATCCACGGTATGGTTCATTGCACCGGTGGCGCCCAGACAAAGGTGCTTCATTTCGTCGAGGGGAAACATGTGATAAAAGACAACCTTTTCCCCGTGCCGCCGTTGTTCGCCCTCATACAGGAGCAGAGCGGAACCGACTGGCGCGAGATGTACAAGGTGTTCAACATGGGGCACCGTATGGAGATATATGTCGCTCCCGAGGATGCCGCCAAGGTTATGGCCATATCGGAAAGCTTCGGTATCGAGGCCCGCATTGTCGGCCGAGTGGAGGACGCCCCCGCCAACCGTCTGACAATCTCAGGCGAGCACGGCACATTTGAATATTGAACCGTTTCGGATACCCAACATTGTCTGCCGGCATCTTGAATATGACGCTCCGGCGGCTGTCGCCATTGATGGCATTGGTCGTGTCGGTGTTGCTGCCGGGCCTTTCGGGCTGCGGTGGCAGAGGCAACGCGGAGTCATCGGAGTCTTCCGAAATGGAGGCGCGTCCGTTGCCCGACACACTCAGGGTGGCCACACTTTACAGCCCGACATCATACTTCCTCTACCGTGACCAGGAGATGGGCTATGACTACAGCCTCGTGACCCAGTGGGCCGAGGAGAAGGGGATGGTGGTCGACCTGACCGTCGCTCCATCCATGGCCCGCCTGGTCGAGATGCTCGACTCGGGCGACATCGACCTGGCCGCGTATGAGATACCCGTCACTGCGGAATACCGTCAGCAGGTGGTCGCCTGCGGCCCTGAATATGTCACCACGCAGGTGCTCGTGCAGCCCCTCAAGGATGGGAAGCCTGAAATCACCGACGAGACCCAGCTCATAGGCCGCGATGTCTATGTCGAGGCCGGCTCGAAATATGACTACAGGCTGCGCAACCTCGACAGCGAGCTTGGTGGAGGAATACGCATCCATGAGGTCGACCGCGACACGCTCATCACCGAAGACCTTGTCGGGATGGTGTCTGACGGTACGATACCCCTGACGGTGGTTGACAGCGACATCGCCCGAATCAACAAGACATATTACCGCGACCTGGATGTATCGTTGCCCCTGAGTTTCCCGCAGAAAGCTTCCTGGGGGGTGGCTCCCGGCAATGAATGGCTCGCCGACTCGGTCAACGAGTGGTTCCTGCAAGAGGCCCCCAAACGGCGTCAGGCCGAGCTGCTCAAGCGTTATTTCGAGCTGAGCAAGAATGGTGACGCCGACTTCACCGGCGCGATTTCACTCGACCTCTCGAAGGGGGTCATCTCCCCCTACGACGCCATTTTCAGGAGCGCGGCAAAGAAGATGGGGTGGGACTGGCGCATACTCGCCGCCGTGGGCTACGCCGAAAGCGGCTTCAAGACCAACCTTGTCTCTTGGGCAGGGGCGAGGGGACTGATGCAGATAATGCCCCGTTCGGCGGTCGCATACGGGCTGCCGATCGAGAAGATTGAAGACCCCCAGGCCAACATTGAGGCCGCCGCCCGTATTCTTGCCGACCTCGACCGTTCGCTGGCGAAGAAGGTGCCCGACTCCGGGGAACGCCTTAAATTCGTCATCGCCGCCTACAACTCCGGAATAGGTCACATATACGACGCCATAGCCCTTGCCGGCAAATACGGTCGCGACCCGCAGGTATGGGACGGCAACGTCGAACAGGCATTGCTGATGAAGGCCAATCCGGAATATTATTCCGACCCGGTATGCCGTAACGGCTATTTCGGCGGCCGCCATACAGTCGCGTATGTCAGGAAGGTGAGCGGGCTGCTCGAGCGGTTCCGGCAAAAAATCCCCTCCTCCTGAACCTCTGCGGTGTCGGCGTTGTTCCGAATTACAAGGCAGGGCGCGATCCTTGTGATTTACAGCTCCTCCTTATTGTCTATCCCGATTTCAACTATGTCACTAAACAATACAAGATAAAGAAACAATGAGAAAACGTTATCTGTCCGTAGCCGTAGTGCTCACACTCCTGGCATCTTTCACCTTCACATCGTGTATCGGCTCATTCGCCCTCTCCAACAAGCTCCTGAGCTGGAACAAGCAGATTGGCAACAAGTTTGTCAACGAGCTGGTGTTCTTCTGCTTCTGGATTCTCCCCGTCTATGAGGTTACCGGCCTGGCCGATATCCTGGTTCTCAACTCCATCGAGTTCTGGAGCGGAAGCAACCCCGTGGCCCAGGGCCGTTCGGTGATTGAGGGTGCAGACGGCCGCTATCTGGTTGACTGCGATGGCAAAGGCTACACTATCACCTCGGAGAACGACGGTTCCGTGGTTCGTCTCGACTTCGACGCCGAGGATAACTCATGGAGCGCATCCGCCAATGGCTCCGAACCCGTGAAGTTCATGACTTTCGTTGACGACACCCATGTCGAGATGCTTACCCCCGACGGAGGCGCGCAGCTCGTCGAGCTTTCAGAGCAGGGAATGATGGCTTACCGCGAGACCGTGGCTACCTCTGCCGCCTCCGCGCTGTATGCCTGCAACTGATAACCGGCAGACCGGGGGCAACAGGTATGTCGCTTTGATGACTGATTCCCCGGAAACTTTTTTGGCTTAATTCGCGTTATAACGGGAGGCAAGGCACCCCTGCAGGGGTGTCGTGTCTCCCGTCGGCGCGTATGCCTCAACGGTATTGCAGGGCGCAAAGTGAAGATACCTGCAGGAGCGTCAGGGTGATGATGCCATAGAATTTGAGCGAAACGCTTGGAAAATTTAACTTAAATGGTTAACTTTGCAGAGATACGCCCTGACACAACAGCTAATAGACAATACAAAACCAATACCATAACACTCCATATCAGACTATAATGGAAAACCAGGAACTCCTCAAGACAGTAAAGGAGAGAGCCCAGGTCTGGCTCTCCGAACAATACGACGAGGCTACCCGCGCTGAAGTAAAGCAGATGCTCGAAGCCGAAGACCCCACCCCCCTGATTGAAGCTTTCTACCGTGACCTCGAATTCGGCACCGGTGGTCTGCGCGGCATCATGGGCCCCGGCACCAACCGCATGAACATCTACACCGTGGGTGCTGCCACCCAGGGTCTGGCCAACTACCTCAAGGAGGCTTTCGCCGACCTCGACCAGATTTCGGTAGCAGTAGGCCACGACGTGCGCAACAACTCCCGCAAGTTTGCTGAAATCGTTGCCAACATCTTCTCGGCCAACGGCATCAAGGCTTATCTCTTCGACAGCTTCCGTCCCACCCCCGAGCTTTCGTTCGCCATCCGCGAGCTGGGCTGCCAGAGCGGTGTGAACATCACTGCCTCACACAACCCCAAGGAATACAACGGCTACAAGGCATACTGGGCTGACGGCGCGCAGATCATCGCCCCCCACGACGTCAACATCATCAACCACGTCAACGCCATCAAGTCGGTAGGCGACATCAAGTTCCAGGGCAACCCCGAGCTGATTGAAATCATCGGCGAGGATATCGACAACAAGTTCCTCGCTGCCATCAAGGAGCTTTCACTCTCCCCCGACGTTATCGAGCGTCACAAAAACCTCAAGATTGTCTACACCCCGATTCACGGTACTGGCGTGAAGCTCGTCCCCGACTCACTCAGGAACTACGGTTTCACCAACATCATCCACGTTCCCGAACAGGACATCCCCTCCGGCGATTTCCCCACCGTGGAGTCCCCCAACCCCGAGAACGCCTCTGCTATGGCTATGGCTGTTGCCAAGGCGAAAGAGGTTGAGGCCGACCTCGTTGTGGCTTCCGACCCCGACGCAGACCGTATCGGATGTGTCATCCGCGACACAGACGGCGAGTATGTGCTGGTAAACGGCAACCAGATTGTGCTGGTGCTTCTCAACTACCTGATGACCCGCAACGCAGAGCTGGGCAAGCTGACAGGCAACGAATATGTTGTTAAGACCATCGTCACCACCGAGACCATCAAGCGCATCGCCGATGCCAACAACATCAAGATGTATGACTGCTACACCGGCTTCAAGTGGATTGCTTCAGTGATCCGCGACAACGAGCAGATCGCCCGCTACCTCGGCGGCGGCGAGGAGTCATACGGCTTCCTGGCCGAGACATTCTGCCGCGACAAAGACTCCGTTTCCGCTATCTCCCTTATGGCAGAGACCCTCGCATGGGCCAAGGAGAACGGTCTGTCGTTCATGGAGATGCTCCAGGACATCTATGTCAAGTATGGCTACTCCCACGAGCTCGGAATCTCTGTTGTCCGTCCCGGCAAGTCTGGTGCTGACGAAATCCAGGCTATGATGAAGAACTTCCGCGAGAATCCTCCCAAGAGCATCGCCGGAAGCCCCGTTGTCTGCGTCAAGGACTACCTGACCCTCAACGAGACCTGCCTGAAGTGCAACGAGGTGAAGAAGCTCGACTTCCCCACAACCTCCAACGTTCTCCAGTACTTCACAGAGGATGGTTCGAAGATTTCGGTGCGTCCCTCAGGAACAGAGCCTAAAATCAAGTTCTACATCGAGGTTCGCGGCGAGATGAAGACCCGTGCCGACTACCACAAAGCCGAAGAGGCCGCCAAGGCGAAAATCGAGGCTGTGCGCAAAGACCTCGGCATCTGATAATCCGACATATGACAGCGGCGTTTACGCCGCTGTCAAGCGAAAAAGCCGGTGTGTCAAACAGTTGACACACCGGCTTTTTCGTTTATCTTCCGGATGTCAGTCCCAGAAAGAGTGGAAATGGTGGACGGGCCCGTGGCCGTGACCGACGGTGTATTCCGCTCCGGCGAGAATCGCCGCCGAGATGTAATCCTTGGCCAGGCGGCAGGCCTCAGGAAGGGAGTTGCCAAGGGCGAGATATGAGGCAATGGCCGAAGAGAGAGTGCAGCCGGTGCCGTGGGTGTTGACTGTGGCGATTTTCGGCGACTCCATAAGATGGATGGTGTCGGTTTCGGCGTCATACAGGATGTCTGAAAGGGTCTCTGAGTCGAGATGGCCCGCTTTCAGAAACACCGATACCCTTCCCCCTTGTGACAGCTGTCGGGCAGCCTCCCGGAGGTCATCCCCGGCGGAAAGTTTTCTCCCGAGAAGTATTTCTGCCTCAGGGATGTTGGGTGTGATGAGCCGGGCCGAGGGTATCAGTTCGTCGCGCAGCGTTGTGATGGCATCCTCGCGTAGCAAAGGGTCGCCGGAGGTGGCCACCATCACCGGGTCGAGGACAATATCCCTGATCGGGTAGGCGCGTAGGGTGTCGCGCACCGCGAGTATGAGCTCCGCGCTGTGGAGCATCCCGATTTTGATTGCGTCCGCCCCGATGTCGTCGAGACACGAACGTATCTGGCCTGTGACGAAATCAACCGGGAGTGGATGCACACCGGTTACTCCGACGGTGTTCTCATCCACGACGGCCACAACGGCGGTCATTCCGTAGCAACCCAATGCCGAGAAGGTCTTGAGGTCGGCCTGCAGCCCGGCTCCTCCGCTTGGGTCGCTCCCGGCTATAGAGAGGCAACGGCGGTAGCTCTTCATATCTTCCAGCCCTCCCCGCTGTATGCGCTCTCCCAGAACATCCATTCCATACGGGTGCAAGTCACATATATGTCGGTCATCGCCGCGCGCAGCTGCGTCGACCCGTTTTCAGCCAACCGGTCGCAGATTTCGATGGCGCGGGTGTTTGACTTGTCAAACCAGGGGTTGTCATATGTGTCAATCCATTTCTGGTAGGGATTCCCCTCAGCCGCGTTGGCCTTGATATGTTTCCCTACTTCGTGATAGACCCAGAAGCAGGGGAGGATGGCTGCGGCGGCAACCTCCACCGGTGCGGTGGCCTGGGCCGACAGGATAGAGCAGTAGAGCAGACAGGCAGGACTTTTGACCACTTTGCCCATGTCTGTGTCGGCGAGATATGATTTGTGCATCTCCTCCTCGACGGCGACCCCGTCCTTGGCGAAGTCGAGAAACGAGGCAACCTGGTCGATTTCAGGAAGCCGCGACGCGATGTTGGCCAGCACGCGCGAGTAGTTCTCGATATAGAGCGCGTCTTGCCGGAGATAGCGGTTGAAGACTTCGCGGGGGAGAGTCCCGGCGATAAGTTCCTTGATGAAAGGCAGTTCAAGGATTGCGTTGTAGAGGGGCAGTGCGGCTTGCCATGCCTCCTGGCTCCATTTTGTCATATTAGGGAGTTGATTGTGGTTTATGTTCAGAATTCTATTGTCGAGGAGGTGAGGGTCAGCAGGTCTATCGAGAACAGCCGTCCGTCGAGAGGCTCACCGAATCCGGCGAGCAGTTTCAGGGCCTCGGAAGCCTCGATGGCCCCGATTACCCCCGGGACAGCCCCGATTACTCCTGCGGTTTTCCGGGGCAACGCGCATAGCTCCTCCCGGTCGGGGTAGAGGTCGGTGTATCGTCTCTGCCTGTGGTGGTTCATCACTGCGACCTGTCCCCGGAATTCCCCGATTGAGCCGTAGACCCAAGGTTTCCCCAGCCTGTGGCATATGTCGTCGATGAGGTAACGGGTGGCGAAATTGTCGGTGCAGTCGACAAGCAAGTCATATCCGGAGGCAATCACTTGGCCGTTCTCCTCCGTCAGACCCTCAGGATAGAGGTCGAAACGGGTCACGGATGACTGTGACTGCAACCGCGTGGCTGCCTCCTCGACCTTCGGCAGGCCGAGTTGCGACTCAGTGTAAAGCACCTGCCGCTGCAGGTTGGAGAGCGACACGATGTCAGGGTCACAGAGTCCGATACGGCCGACGCCCGCGCCGGTGAGGTAAGTGGCGACAGCAGCCCCGAGTCCTCCAAGTCCGACAATCAGCACGGATGAGGATAGCAGCCGGCGTTGCCCCTCCTCGCCGATTTCCCGGAGCATCGTCTGGCGGGAGTACCGCCTGAGGTCAATGTCATTCAGTTTCTCCATGGCTCAGTCGAAAATCTTGTCCCAGTCTTTCCATACCGCCTCGTAGCCTCCGGCGCGGATGGCCGCCTCTACCTCCGAGGGGGTACGCTCGTCACTGACGGCAAATTGCTCCAGAGCCTGCGGATAGGTGTGGTAGCCTCCCGGGTCGGTCTTGCTTCCGGCGCTCATCGATGTCACCCCGAGCGATATCATGTTGTCGCGCAGCGCGGGCGACTCGCGGGTGGAGAATGAGATGTCGACATCATTGTCGAAGATTCGGAATGCGAAAGTAAGCTGGGCGAGTTCGCGGTCAGACATCACCACATTGGGCTGGAAACCGCTTTCCGACGGACGCATGCGGGGGAAATTGACGCTGAAACGGGTCTGCCAGTAACGCTTGCGCAGGTATTTGAGATGACGCGCCATCATAGTGACATCTGTGCGCCACTCCTCCAGCCCGATCAGCACCCCCATGCCGATTTTATGCACTCCGGCCTGACCCATGCGGTCGTAACCGTTGAGACGCCATTCAAAGTTTGACTTCATACCTGCGGGATGATAGACCTTGTAACGCTCGCGGTGGTATGTCTCCTGGAAGCATACCACCCCGTTCAGGCCGGAACGGGTCAGACGCAGGTAATCCTCAGACGGCAACGGCATCACCTCTATGGTGAGGTTGCTGAAGTAGGGGCGGCATACCCGCAGGGCCTCCTCCAGATAGTCGGTGCCTGCCAGTTTGGGATGCTCACCGGTGACAATCAGCAGATTCTCGAAAGGCCCGAGACGACGTATGGCCTTGCATTCATCCTCAATCTGTTCCGGGGTCAGGACGACGCGCGGAAAGAGGTTGTGGCGGTTGAAGCCGCAGTAGACACACGAGTTGGTGCAGGCGTTGGTGATATACAGTGGGATGTAAAGCGATATGGTCTTGCCGAACCGTTTCAGTGTAAGCTCACGGCTCATCCGCGCCATGGTCTCCAGGTATGGAGCGGCCGCCGGGGAAATCAACGCCATGAAGTCGTCGATTCCGGGATGCTTTCTCGACAGCGCGGTCTCGACATCGGCGGCGGTCTTAGACATTATCGCCGCCGTCGTCTCCTCCCAGTCGTAATTCTTTAGTTCTTCTGAAAACATGTATTGATGGTTTTTCAGTCAAGGAAAGATGTCAGGGGGCTGCTTGCGACAGCTATGCGGCTTCTCGCTCCCAGTCCGGCCTCGAACGCCTCGCGCCCCGCCTCTACTGCTTTGCCGAACGCATGCGCCATCGCGACGGGATCTCCGGCGACAGCTATGGCGGTGTTGACCAGCACGGCGTCTGCACCCATCTCCATGGCCTCGGCCGCATGGGATGGCGCGCCCAGTCCGGCATCAATAACCACAGGCACGCGGCTCTCTTCGATGATGATTTCAATCAGGTCGCGGGTGACGATACCCTTGTTGGTGCCGATTGGCGCACCCAAGGGCATGACGGCGGCTGTCCCCGCCTCCTCAAGCAGCTTGCAGAGGACCGGGTCGGCCTGGATGTAGGGAAGCACCACGAACCCCAGCCGGGCCAGCTCCTCGGTGGCTTTAAGAGTCTCGACAGGGTCGGGCAGGAGGTATTTCGGGTCGGGATGTATTTCAAGTTTGATGAAATCTGTCTCAAACGCCTCGCGGGCGAGCTGGGCGGCGAGTACAGCCTCCTTGGCGTTGCGCACTCCCGACGTGTTGGGGAGCAGGCAGATATGGTCGGCCTTGATATGGGCCATCAGGTCGTCGGCCGGATTTGACATATCGACCCTTTTGAGGGCCACAGTGACCATCTCCGTGCCTGACGCGATGATGGCCTCCTGCATGATTTTGTTTGACTGGAACTTTCCGGTTCCTACGAATAGGCGCGATGAGAACTCGCGGCCTCCGATAATCAGTGGTTTCATATGTGTGGGGTTGTAGGGTTCTCCAATCTCTTTATCCAAGCCGAGGTCTCCGATTGCGGCGAGACGGCGTTTAGTATCGCTCCGCTGACGGCGACACCCGCTGCGCCTGAGGCAAGTATGGCGGGGATGTCGCTGAGGGTGATTCCCCCGATTGCCACCACCGGGAGGGTGATTCCCTCGCGGCGGCATCCGGCCAGAATCGAGCGATAGCCTTCAAGTCCCAGCACCGGGCTGAGGTTTTTCTTAGTTGTGGTGAAGCGGAACGGCCCCAGACCGATGTAGTCGGCCCCACGACGCGCCGCGAGCCTTATGTCATCAATACCGTTGGCGGTCGAGCCGATAATCTTTTCAGAACCGAGGATTTGCCGTGCCTCCATCGGCGACATGTCGTTTTTCCCGAGATGGACGCCGTCAGCCCCCGTCTCGGCTACGAGTTCAGTATGGTCGTCAAGGATGAAAGTCGCGTGGCCGTGTAGGTCGGCGAGACGGCGCAGTTTGCGCCCTGTCTCGACAATCTCCTCGGGGGTGGCATCCTTCATCCGGAGCTGCACCCATCTGCATCCGCCGCGCAGTGCGGCTTCCGCACCTTTGAGATGTTGCTCGGCGGAGCTGCCGTTGGTGATGAACTGAAGTCTGAATCCTCGTCGCGACAGTTCGGCAGGTGAGAATATGCTGTTCATTTCAATTTTCTTAGCCTGTTTATGAAATCATCAATCGAATCCGTTTCCCAGGCCGCGCCGAGAATCGCCGCCCCTTTGAATCCGAGCCGAGCAACCTCAGGCAGCCTTTCCGGGGTGATGCCGGAGAGGGGGATGATTCTCTCGGTCAGAAGCCCCTCTGAGGAGAGGGCCAGGCATTCCGCGTCGCCGATTACCCCTTTGTATCCATTTTTGGATACGCTGTCAAACAGCGGGCTAAGGAAACAATAATCGACATTATCGGTAAGCAACGCCTTTTTCACCTCCTCGACGGAATGGCACGACCGACTGACGAACCCCGGGAAACCACCATCGGGGGGTAAGGGATTGCGGCTGTTGAGATGGATGCCCCCCAGACCATATTCAGAGGCGAGACGGTGGTGGTCGTGGATGGATATGGCGGGGTAAAGCCGCTCGGGAATCCGCTCTATCAGGAGGCGCGTGTCAACCTCGGTCAGAGATGGTTTGCGCAGGTGGAGCCGGTCGACCACACCGCTTTCAAGCAACCGGCATATGGATGCGGTTTCCCCCTCGACAGCAACAGGGGATGTGATGATGATGATTCTCATTTATGGATTGGAGCATTAACCGCCGCAGACGGCACTTATGACAGTTATCTCCATCCCGTCTGATAGGGGAGTGGCCGCCCAATCAGCACGTCTTACAACCTTGCCGTCTATCGCCACGGCTATTCCCGGGCCTGTCACCCCTCGTTCCGTCAGCAGTTCTGCGAGTGAGAGTGGCTCGCTCACGGTTATCTCCTCCTTGTTGATTGAAATCTTCATGCAGGTATATAAAATTTACGTCAAAACTGTCGGGGATGACGGTCTTGACGGTAAATCAATCAGCATGCAAACTATTCGGAATACATACCGGCAAACCGAGAAAAAGGCAAGCGGTAAGATCGGAGACAAGTCCTTCCGGCGGTACTGGCCGCGTCAAGTTCACAGGGTATAATCTCAGCCGTCAATAATGGCACCCCTCTTGTGTCCGGGCAATTCTCCATAGGTAGTCTCTGAGACCTCCTGGAGCGTTGTCCGTTGCAAATTTAACAAACCTTTAGCAAACCGCCAAATAAATCTGATTTCGGGATAAATGTTGTCTGTGTTGTGATTTGTGTAAAAAAACGACGAGTGTAACCAAAATGTAATTACAAATATTTGCAAATTGAATTTAGATTCATTAACTTTGCGGTGTGTGGTTGCAATCACCGCATCAGAATTCTTACCAAAATCAAACCAAAATGAGACGAACAACAATCAGTAACCTCCGCCACTTGATTTATTCGCTTTGTGGATGGAGTTTGTGCCTTCTCTGTGCCTCTTGTGAAGAGGATGGGCCTGGACCCGTTCCCAAAATGCCGTACAATGCCGGATGGGAGTCGCTCGAAGTGGATAGCGATGCCGGAGAGGTGTCTGTCGAACCGTTTTATGCAGCTAAGGGAGAGCAGATGCCAATTGTGTTCATAAGGGAGAATGAACTATTGCCGGAAGGTTGTTTCCAGATGTTCGAGAACCATACGCAGGATTGGAGCTTCGGGCTCAAAGGATTGGATGTTATGTCGTATTGTTCGGAGCTGGGATATGACCAATATCCTGACTCACCCGACTTTTTTGTGGCGTATGAATGGGTGGAGGTGGCGAGCTTTCTGCCTGCCCCCGGTTCTTCCAGTAAGGTAGTGGTGAGATATGACGAAAACACCTCTTCTAAGCCGCGAGAGATGTTCATTCATTTTTACAATGGCAAATGGGGTTTCGTCAATGTACGTCAGGCGGGTGCTAAAGAGCAACAGTCATAATCAACTTGTAATCTCTAATAGATATGAAACAGAAACTAATATTTGGCGGCATGATGATGCTTGTGCTTGCGGGGTGCAGCAATGAGCCGGAACCGGAACCTATCCCTTGGCCCGATCCCAGCTATATACTTCCGAGAACAATCAACATGCCCGCAGAAGCCGGAACAGAAGATATCTTCTTTTATAGTCCGGAAGATGAAACGACTGTGCAGATTGCGCTTGTTGCGACTAAATACTGGCAGGTTGAGAGGGCTGACCAGTGGGAGTACTATGAGACCCTTGGCGAAGTGCTGCAAACTGAAACGGTGTATCGGTCGGCTGGATATGACAGCTGTCCCAATGATATAGACTTCAGTTATACTTTTGAATGGGCTACGGTTTCAGCCTACAAGGAACCGGGTACGACTGACGGCACTCTGAGAATCTCCTGGGAGGAAAATCAGACCAGTCAATATCGTAATCTGTATGTCTATATAAAAGGCTCCCACGAGAAAGTCGTTATGTTGACACAGGATGGGTCTCCGGAAAAGGCCGATTCCTGAAAACCGCAGAAAAAGTTTGGCCTGGAAAAGATCCGGCGTCCATCTGACCGAATCAAGTTCCATTTTGATAAAGCGAGTGGATGCGTTTGGCGCATCCGCTCGCTGTTTCTGTGGCGTATGGAGATTGTTGAATTGCCGCAGAGGGTGTCATCGGTTTGTGATATAGAGGAGAAAAACGTAACTTTGCGTTGAAATTTTCAGACAGATGCTATGATTGAATATCTCAGCGGCAAGGTTGCCGAGCTGACCCCCACCACCGCGGTGGTGGATGTCAACGGGGTCGGCTATGAACTAAATATAACCCTCACCACTTTCTCATCCCTGGAGCAGGCTGTCGGGGGGCAGCTCGGGGAGCGTCAGGCAGCCGGACAGGCCAAGCTGTTTGTCCATGAGGTGATACGCGAGGACTGCTGGACGCTTTACGGTTTCGCATCGAAACGGGAGCGCGAGCTGTTCCGCGAGCTGATAGGGGTCTCGGGGGTCGGAAGCGCGTCGGCGCGGATGATTCTGTCGTCGATTTCCCCCGCCGAGCTTGAGCAGGTGATAACCTCGGGGGATGAGCGCAGGCTGAAGGCTGTGAAGGGTATAGGGGGGAAAACCGCCCAACGCATAATTGTGGACCTCCGTGACAAAATAAAACCGTCGGGGGATTCGTTATTAATTCAGCCGGGAACGCCGCAGTCGGATGTCTACGACGAGGCGTTGGCGGCCCTGGTGATGCTTGGTTTCGCAAAGCCGGCCAGCCAGAAAGTGCTTTCAAAGCTGTTCAGCCAGGAACCTACCCTGAAAGTGGAGCAGGCTATAAAGAAAGCCCTTACGATGCTTTAACCTTAGGCCGGGGTGTCTCTTTCGCGCGGAGGAGACGCGCCGCTGTCAATAGTTGTTAGTTACGAGTCTGAGTCGCAAATCGATATACCGCAGGTCGCTATGGCTCCTCTGCACGTTGGCTGCAGTGGTTGTGTCAGCTGTGTTTGTCCTCGCCGAACCGCAAAGTCCGGCGGGAGCGGCTGGCGGCGCGTCGATTACCCCCCCTCCGCCATTCCCCGTGCTGCCTGAGCCGACCAATCGGAATGACTCGATAATGATGCCATTCCCGGTGCAGCAGACAGTGCCTGCCGGGTATGAGCAGCTGATGGAGGATCAGTTCGCCGCCGACCTCTCCACCCCCTCCAACATCGTGACCGTCCCGGAATATGACCCGGAGACGGGCTTCTATGTGATACGCACCAAGGTGGGCGACACAGAAATCACAACCCCCTTCATCCTCAACGAGAAACAGTATAACGACTGGCAGTTCCGCCGCCAGCTGCAGGAGTATTACCAGGAGCGCAACCAGGCCTTGGCTGAGAACAAAGACAAGCAGCCCTTCAATATCTTCGACATGAATTTCGCCTACGGGCCGCTGGAGAAAATCTTCGGCCCCGGAGGTGTGTCGCTCAAGACCCAGGGTTCGGTGCAGATAAAGATGGGCATCAACTCAAACAAGAGTGACAACCCCTCGCTCCCAATCAAGTCGCGCCGCAAGACCTATTTCGACTTCGACCAGAAGATACAGGCTACAATCGCCGCGTCGGTAGGTGACCGTATGAACTTCAACATGACCTACAACACCGACGCGACTTTCGATTTCGACTCGAAGAACATCAAGCTCGCCTATGAAGGGAAGGAGGATGACATCGTCAAGTCGATAGAGGCGGGAAATGTCTCGATGACCACCGGGTCGTCGCTTATCAGAGGGTCGACGGCCCTGTTCGGTGTGAAGTCGAAGCTGCAGTTCGGCAAGTTCACGGTGACAGCCCTGCTGTCGCAGCAGAATTCCGAGTCGAAGACCGTCAACACCAAGGGGGGCTCGCAGGCCACCGACTTCTCGGTCAACGCCGACCAGTATGACCAGAACCGCCACTTCTTCCTTGCCAATTACTTCTACCGCAACTATGACCAGTTCGCCGCCCGTCTGCCGCTGGTGGCATCGGGGGTGAACATCACCCGTGTGGAGGTATGGGTGACCAACAAGGGGGGCAAATATGAGCAGTCGCGCAACATCGTTGCTTTCGCCGACCTGGCCGAGGGTGACCCCGCCGGGCTTAACAATTCCTATTGGTCGGTGAATCCGTCTGTGCCTGTCCCCTGCAACCAGTCAAACAACCTGCTTGACGTAATCAAGACCGAATACCCGGGAGCACGCTCGATAAACACCGTCACCCAGGCGCTCGAACCCCTCCGCGCTTTCGGAATCGAGGGTGGACGCGACTATGAGAAGGTCGAGTCGGCCCGTCTGCTCAACTCTTCGGAATACACCCTCAACTCCACCCTGGGTTACATTTCGCTGAAGGCGCAGCTCAACTCAGACGATGTGCTCGGCGTGGCCTTCGAGTACACCTACAACGGCCAGGTCTACCAGGTCGGCGAGTTCTCGTCAGACATCACGACCACTTCGGAGTCGCTCTATGTGAAGATGCTGAAATCGACCACTGTCGACCCCAAGCTGCCGATATGGAGGCTGATGATGAAGAATGTCTATTCGCTGGGGGCATATCAGGTGCAGAAACAGAATTTCAAGCTCCAGATCAAATACCTCTCCGACACCACCGGTACGCTCATCAACTACCTGCCGATTCCCTCGATGTCAAACACCCCGCTGCTGCAGGTGATGAACCTTGACCGCATCGACTCCAACGAGCAGTCAAACCCCGACGGTTTCTTCGACTTCATCGAGGGTTACACGATTATCTCGTCAAACGGCAAGGTGATTTTCCCGGTGGCCGAGCCGTTCGGCGCCCACCTCGAGAAGAAAATCAATGACCCGGCGTTGGCTCAGAAGTATGTCTACAAGGAGCTGTATGACTCCACGCTCGTCATCGCCCGCCAGTTCGCCGACAAGAACAAGTTCGTTCTGGCCGGTTCTTACCAGGCGTCGTCAGGTTCACAGATTCGACTGAACGCTATGAATGTGCCACGCGGGTCGGTGATAGTGATGGCCGGAGGTGTGCAGCTGGTCGAGAACTCCGACTATACCGTCGACTATTCGATGGGTATCGTCACCATCACCAACCAGAGCATCATAGACTCAGGGCAGAGCATTTCGGTGACCCTTGAGAACCAGTCGCTTTTCTCGACCCAGCGCAAGACCCTGCTGGGCCTTGACATGCAATATGCTTTCAGCAAGGATTTCAACATAGGCGCGACATTCCTCCATTTCTCGGAGAAAGCCCTGACGGAGAAGGTCAACATCGGCGACGAGGTAATCAACAACTCGATGTTCGGCTTCAATGTCAACTACAACACGCGCTTCATGTGGCTGACCAACCTGCTCAACAAGATTCCGACTGTCAACGCCACCGCGCCGTCAACCCTCAGCCTCACCGCCGAATACGCGCTGCTGAAACCCCACGGCCAGAAGAGCGGCTCAAACACCGGCAGTTCTTATGTCGACGACTTCGAGTCGTCGCAGACCGGCATAGACCTGCGTTCGCCATACTCCTGGTTCCTCGCCTCGACCCCATACGACTCAGGCAAAGACGCCCTCTTCCCCGAGGCGGCTCTCTCCAACGATCCCGCCTACGGTATGAACCGCGCGTTGCTCAACTGGTATTACATCGACCGGATGTTCACCGACCGCAACTCCTCGCTCGCCCCGGGATATATCCGCAACGACCTCGTGCAGCTCTCCAACCCGTATGTCCGCGAGGTCACCTCGCAGGAGATTTTCCCCGGACGCGAGCTTACCTACGGGGAGTCGGCGACGGTGCAGACCCTCAATCTTTCGTTCTATCCCACCGAGCGCGGCCCCTACAACCTCGATGCCTCAAACATCGACGAGGAGGGTTACCTGCTCAATCCCGAGAGACGCTGGGGCGGAATCATGCGCAAGATGGACAACACCAACTTCGAGCAGTCAAACATCGAGTATGTGCAGTTCTGGATGATGAACCCGTTCCTCGACCCCGACAATCCCAACTATGACGGTGGCGACCTCTATTTCAACTTCGGCGAGATTTCTGAGGACATACTCAAGGATGGCCTGAAGTCTTATGAAAACGGCATCCCGGTCGATGGCAACGAGGAATGGCTGGAAACCACTGTCTGGGGACGTGTCTCCCGCCAGAATTCACTGACTTATGCTTTCGACACCAACAACGGCTCGCGTCTGATGCAGGATGTCGGCCTCGACGGGCTGCGCAATGACGAAGAGTTCGCATTCCCCACTTACTCTTCATTCCTCGACCAGCTGCGCCAGCGTCTGTCGGCAACCGCCCTCGACCGGATGCAGAACGACATCTTCTCCCCATTCAACGACCCGGCGCAGGATAATTACCATTTCTTCAGGGGATATGACTACGATGAGCAACGTCTGTCGATTCTCGAGCGCTACAAGCGTTACAACGGTGTGGAGGGGAACTCGCTTCCCCCCGAGGATGCCGCCGATCCGCTGTACCAGAGCGCGAGGTCGGTGCCTGACGTCGAGGACATCAACCAGGACAACACGCTCAACGAGTATGAGCGTTATTTCCAGTATCGTGTCTCCATACGTCCCGAAGACCTTGTGGTCGGTAAGAATTATATTTCCGACAAGCAGGTCTCGACGGTCTACACCCGCGACGGACAGACACAGACCGTGGAGTGGTATCAGTTCAAGATACCCCTGAGCCAGTATGAGAAGAAGGTAGGCTCGATCAATGACTTCTCCACAATCCGCTTCGCCCGTATGTTCATGACCGGCTTCAAGCAGGTGACCCACCTGCGTTTCGCGACCCTGGAGCTTGTCCGTGGCGAATGGCGCAACTATGACTTCAACCTCAACAACCGTGGCGACGCTCCTGCCGAGGGGCAGATGGATGTGTCGGTTGTCAATATCGAGGAGAACGCCGACCGCGAGCCGGTCAACTATGTGCTCCCTCCGGGTGTGACCCGAATCGTCGATCCGGGGCAGTCGCAGGCTGTGCAGCTCAACGAGCAGTCGATGTCGTTGAAGGTGACCGGCCTGAAAGCGGGAGACGGTCGCGGTGTCTACCGCGACACCCAGCAGGACCTCAGAAACTACAAGCGTCTCCAGATGTGGGTACACGCCGAGAGTCTGATAGATGACGTCACCAACCTGAAGTCCGGCGAGCTGTCAGTGTTCGTGCGCCTCGGCACCGACGTGAAGGCCAACTACTATGAATATGAGATACCCCTGACGCTGACCCCACACGGAAACTACAACAACTGGCTTGAAAGCGACCGTCAGAAGGTATGGCCCCTGCAGAACTTCATGGACCTGAACCTCCAGAACCTTGTGAACCTCAAGAAGGAGCGCAACCGCGCCAAGGAGGAGGCGGGCAGCGGCATCGGATATGCCACGGTCTACACCGGCCGCGACCCCGACAATGAGCGGAACTCGATGGCGGTGAAGGGTAACCCCTCGCTGAGCGATGTCAGGGTGATACTCATCGGTGTGCGCAACAACTCCAACACCGTCAAGGATGGTATCGTGTGGGTCAACGAGTTGAAGGTTACCGACTTCGACGAGGCCGGCGGATGGGCGGCCAAGGCGAACGTCAACCTGGGGCTGTCTGATGTGGCCACCCTCAATTTCGGTGCGCATGTCGAGACCGCCGGTTTCGGTTCGGTGGACCAGGGGCTGAATGAGCGGCGGATGGATGACTACCAGCAGTATAATGTCGCCGTGCAGACTGACCTGGGGCGTTTCCTCCCGGAAAAGGCCAAACTGCGCGCACCCATATATTATTCATACTCCACCGAGAAGACCACCCCGAAATACAATCCTCTCGACCAGGATGTCTTGCTCAAGGACGCCCTCGACGATGCCCCCGACAAGCATGCCCGTGACTCGATTTCGGCGTATGCCGTGGAGCGTTCCACTATACAGAGCTTCTCATTGTCAGGGCTGAAATTCGATGTCACCAGCGCGAAGCCGATGCCTTGGGATCCGTCCAACTTCACGGTCAATTTCTCTTTCAACAAGCAGGCGAAGAATGACCCGACCACCGAGTATGAGTACACCAACGACTACCGGGGCTCGCTGGCCTACAACTATTCCCCGATGGTCAAGGGGTTGAAGCCTCTGGGCTGGCTCAAGTCGAAAAACAAGAATGTGAAATTTTTCAAGGAGTGGGAAATAAACTATCTGCCCAACACAATCTCGTTCCTGACAAACATGTCGCGCTACTATTACGAGATGCAGACCCGCTCCGAGCTTGACGATACCTTCCAGCTGCCGGTGTCGGTCAGCAAGAATTTCCTCTGGGACCGCCAGTTCCAGCTCACCTGGAACCTAACCAAGTCGATATCTCTGTCGTTCAACTCCAACACTTCGGCCCGCATTGAAGAGACGGTTGGCGCGGTGAACAAGAAACTGTTCCCTGACGAGTACAAACAGTGGAAAGACACGGTGTGGAATTCGATTCTCTCGCTCGGTACCCCCTGGGCTTACAACCAGAGTTTCGTTGCCACATACCGCGCGCCGTTCAACCGCATTCCGGTGCTCGACTTCCTGACCGGAAACTTCTCCTACAACTCAACTTACCGTTGGGACAGGGGGGCGGAAATCGACGGCTATTCCACCGGAAACAAGATTGCCAACCAGTCGTCGATGAGTGTTGACGGGCGTGTCAACTTCGAGAGCCTTTACAACAAGATTCCTTTTGTCAAGGATGTCCACAAGCGGTTCAACAATGTTGGCAAGAAGACCGTCGCGCGTAAACCGAAGAAGTTTGAGCGCACATACCGCCTGAACCCTGACACCACTTTCACCATCAAGCATAACCTGCGCACCAAGAAAATTCGTATCAAGGGTGAGAATGTCAGCACCAAGGAGCCGTTCGTGTTCAAACACAAGATTGTCGACATGAACACCGTGGAGATTCTGACACCCTCCGACGCCAATGTCAAGTTCACGATCGAGGAGATGCTCAAGGATGATAAGTCGGTGTGGCGTGAAATCGGGGAATATGCCCTCAGGTTTGTGATGAGTCCGCGCTCGGCCTCGGTGAGGTGGAAGAGGACAAACACGATGTCGATACCGCTGTTCCGCAACGACATCGGCGACATTTTCGGCCAGTCGACAGGCTATGGCGCGATGTCGCCCGGTCTCGACTTCGCTTTCGGTTTCGCCGGGGAGGACTATGTCTACAAGGCTAAGGACCGCGGATGGCTCATCACGGATGACGGCCAGACATCTCCCGCCATCATTTCCCGGGCCAACGAGCTGAACCTTGAGTTCCAGCTTGAGTTCGTGAAGGGGCTGAAGCTGCAGTTGACTATGAACCGCACCGACAACCGCACGCGTCAGATTCAGTTCATGTATCCCGACATGCCTGTCACCTTCTCAGGCTCATACACTAAGACCCACTGCGCCATCGGGACAGCCCTCGGCTCTTCCGGCGCTGAGGATGGATATTACAGCCCGGCGTTCCAGAAGATGCTCGACAATATCCCTGTCATTGCCGACAGATACAACGCGTTGTATGAAGGGGTACGCTATCCGGGCGGAGGGTTTATGGCTGACAATCCCCTGGTGGGACAACCGTTCAATCCCTCGAACGGTACTGTGTCGCAGACCTCGTCTGATGTGCTCGTGCCGGCATTCATATCGGCCTACACCGGCACCAACCCGCATACACAGTATCTCAATCCTTTCCCCGATTTCTCGGCAGTGCTGCCAAACTGGCGTCTTACTTATGACGGCCTTATCAATCTCGGAAATATGAAGAGGTGGTTCAAGAGCTTCTCGCTGAGCCATGCCTACCAGTGTACCTATTCCGTAGGTTCCTACTCATCATATCTGAACTGGCTGACGGTTGACGGCACTCTCGGCTTCACCCTCGACACCAACACCGGAATGCCGGTGCCCTCATCACCCTACAACATCTCGACGGTAGCCATCACCGAACGTTTCGCGCCTCTGGTAGGTGTCAGCGGAACGTTGAAGAATGACTTGCAGTTCAACCTGGAATGGAAAGACCAGCGCACATTGACGCTCAACACCTCGGCAGGGCAGGTTGTGGAAGCAACCTCGCGTGGGCTGACCATCGGCGCGGGATACAAAATCATAGGTTTCAACTCAGTGTTGAAGATGCGCGGCTCACAGTCGGGTGTCAGCAACGACCTCACATTGAAGGCTGACTTCTCCTTGCAGAACACACAGGCACTTATCCGTCGCATCGAGACCAACTACACCCAGGCGACATCCGGAACGCGTACCCTGACCATAAACTTCAACGCCCAGTACATTCTCTCGCGCAAACTGACACTCGGGGCGTATTTCGACCATCAGGTCAACACCCCCTTGGTGAGCAACGCCGCCTATCCCACAACCAACTCCTCTTACGGCCTCTCCCTCAACCTCAACCTCTCCCGCTGACAGAGATGGGGTGGCGGCAGCCAAACGCCGTGAGGGGCAACCTCTTCATCCCCTGCCTGACAAATCCTTTCCCCCCTTGCTCCCCCATGTCAAGTCCCTGTCCAGCCATCATTCAGCCTCTGTGATTTTTTTCAATTATTTTTGTCTGGAAATTTGGTTTATAAAATAAAGTTGTTTAACTTTGCTCCCGAATAGGAGCGGTAATCGCGAGTGCCGCTCTTTTTCAGGAACGAGTGGTTTATAAAATAAACCGATTTAAAAACTCTAAACAAGTTATATTTATGGAAGAAAAAAGGATTTCTGAGAAAGAGAGCCTTGAAATCATTACCGAGATGATTTCAAGAACAAAAGACCGTTATATCGGTGACGGCAATATCCTGATGCTGTGGGGATATCTGACCGTGGTGATGACGGCTGTCATATGGGCCTTGTTGGCCTTGACCCACAATGGGGTTTGGAACTGGCTGTGGTTTGCCATATGGATTGTAGGTGGGATAGCCACCCCGATTATGGCACGAAAAAATCAACGCAGAAACGGAGTGAAAAGCTATTCAGACAAAATCAGTTCATCAATCTGGTCTATTGTCGGATATTCAGGTATAGTCTCCACACTATGTTGCCTTGGATTCCTGTTGTTAAAAGGGGTTGATTGCTGGAGTATGATGTTTGCATTCGCACTCATCATAGTGCCATTCGCAGAGATGGCTCAGGGAATCGTGGTTCGCGAGAAGTCATTCCTGGTTGGCGGCGGAATCGGATTGTTGACAGGCATTTTCACCGTGTGCTGTATCGCAGGTGGCGTTACGCTCGAAGCCAACTGGTTTCTGCCCTTGTTTATGGTGGCATTCATCTTTATGATGATTGTCCCCGGACATATCCTGAACTCAAAATATAAACGGCAATGAAAGAGTTGAATCCGCTTTTGCATTCACAGTTGCGACTTGCGGTGATGTCAATTCTCATGAATGTCGAGGAGGCGGATTTTGTCTATCTCAGACAAAAGACCGAATCCACCGCAGGAAACCTGAGTGTGCAACTCGACAAACTCTCTTCGGCGGGATATATTACGGTGGAGAAAGGGTTTGTCGGGAAAAAGCCCCGAACAGCCTGTCGTGTCACCAAGAAAGGGAAACAAGCTTTTGAGGAGTATGTCGACACTCTGAGACAATATATCGGGTTGTAGCCCCTTCAAAATAAAGGTTGCCTCTCTAATGGATGAGGGCAACCTTTTGCTGTCGGGCGTAATTGTAGACACCCGGGATATGTGGAATTCTATCCGATTACAGGTTGAAGAGGCGGCGGGTGTTGGCCGTTGTCCTTGACGCTACCTCTTCGATTGGGAGCGAAAGGGCAGTGGCGACTCCTTGAGCGATGGCGGGGAGGTAGGCCGACTGGTTGCGCCGTCCTCTGAACGGCACCGGGGCGAGATAGGGGGAATCGGTTTCCAGCAGTATCCGGTCGATGCCGATTGAAGGCAATACAGACCCCAATGTTGAGTTTTTGAATGTCAGGATGCCGTTGATTCCGAAATGGAAGTCGCCGGTTTCGCGAATGCGGGCCACATCCTCGACGGTTCCGCCGAAGCTGTGGAACACCCCCTGCGGTATGGAGGGGAGGCCACGCAACACCTCCAGTGTCTCGTCAAGACCATCGCGGCAATGGATTATTATCGGCAGATTGTGGCGCAACGCAATGCGGCATTGCCTGTCGAAGGCACGCATCTGGCGCTCGCGTTTCTCAGGTTCCCAATAAAGGTCGATGCCGATTTCCCCGACCGCGTGGTAAAGTCCGGGGTTCTCCTCGATTTCCCTCTCGATGATGTCGAGGGCGGCATCGGGATTGTCGGTAAGTTCGGTGGGATGCAGACCCATCGCCATCGATACCTTTCCGGGGAATAGGGCTGCGAGCCGTTTCATCGGCCCGATTTCATCGAGGGCGTTGGCGGGAAACATCATATGGCAGACCCCTGCCTGCAAAGCCCTCTCCACAGCCTCCTCGCCGCCGCGTGGAGTAGGGAGGGGGGGAGGTAGGATTACCCCCTTTTTAGGATGTTTGGGCTGCTCCTCGGTCAGAAAGTCGTCGCAATAGAGATGGGTATGGCTGTCAATCAATTCCATAAAAAATCTCCTTGAATCGGGTTGTCAGAGAATCTGGTAGTCAAAGAATCAGGTTATCTGAACTGATTGATTTCAGGCATATAATCGAAACCGGCATCCTTGAGCTTGTTCTCCAGTTCCTCGCGATTGAGGCTGAGGTCATCGCAGAGGCTGTCGAGGTTTTCGTAACGGTCGCGAAGCTTCATATTGACCCAGCTCAGTAGCATAAACGGGTCTTTGGGCATATCTTCCATAACAATTGTCGTTTCAATCGCGCCCAATCTCGGAACGCGCCCGCAAAGTTACAAAAAATAATCAATAGCGGGAGGTGCTGTTTGTGTTCTCTGTGTTGATGTTGATTATCGGGTTCTCCATTGACGAAAAGAGATGTTAAAACAAAACTTATTTTTGAACTGAAATGTTTTTTTCTTGATTATAATTTTGATAATAGGCAAGTAGTGAGTATCTTTGTCGTCAAAGATGATTGTTTATGGGCAGTGTATTGAAAATCACAAAAAAGTGTGTTGGTGTTTCTTCCCGGTCATATTCATTGGCTAAGCAGAAATGCTGGCATTCTGTGGCTAATGGGCAAAATCCTCCAGCTCCCCGGAAGTTATGTTATGGGGAAAGGGTTATTGTCTCTAAATATTGCCATTTTGAAGAATCCGCTTTATTCATTAAATGAGGCATATCCTTACAAAAGATTTCAGATATGTTCAGAAAGAGCCATCCCGTGATGGCTCTTTCGATGTTTGTCATACTTATGTCTTTTTCATCGCATTTACAGACAGGAAGTCAGGGAAAGCGTGTCGTATTAAATATGTTTCACGAGCTGAGAAAATCGGGGAGGTATTCGCGATAAAGTTTTATGCCAGCCGTGACAGAAAAAGTATACACGACAAATACAGTCTTGCTCATAAACAATTAAGCTACAAAGCCGTCATTTCTATTTTTGATAGATGTCTGGAAATAATAGCGGAGTGTATCATGAAATATCCTGAATCATCATTCGTATTCAAGGGCGCGGAGGCCTATGACCCACGCACGAAAAAATGGGAAGATGAAAAGGAAAACCAGAGATTCAGGATATATCGTAGTTATTTGAGCAAAAAGATAGGAACAAAACAATTTTCTCATTTTCATTTCCCTGATAATAGTATCTATCTTTTGGTAAAACGTGATTGCGAGGACGATGTGGTAAAGAAAGACCGCCTGATGGCGATGTTGATGCATCGCTTTATGCCAGATAATGATTGATATATTGTTGATCTCATTCAAAATACCTGTTGGCAAATTGCGCAGGATGGTGTTTGAAGGGTTATCGGGGGCGGTTGAGGTGAAAAAAGTAGGGGATGGAGGATGGGGGATTGGTGGAATTTGAGTAATTTTGTGGATTATGTTTGACAAGGAATATTATTCGGAGATAATTGAGAAGGCGATTGCCGAAATTGATTACGGGAAAGGTCCCAGGGGGCTGTTCCTGCCGGTGGAATATACTCTCGAAGGGGGTGGCAAGCGGCTCCGGCCGATGCTGTTGCTCGCCACCTGCGAGGCATTGGGCCGTGAGCCTGGGAAGGCAATCAACCAGGCGGTCGGTATCGAGATGTTCCATAACTTCACACTGTTGCATGACGATGTGATGGACAAGGCGGAGGTGAGGCGTGGACGTCCGACGGTTCACCGTCGTTGGAATGAGTCAGTCGCCATCCTTTCGGGTGACGCAATGCTGACAATGGCCACCCAGCTCGTTGTCAAATGTACAGACATATATACGGCTGACTGTATGGCTGAAATCCTCGACCTTTTCAACACCACGGCCATGGAGGTGTATGCCGGCCAGCAACTCGACATGGAGTTTGAAAGCCGCCGTGACGTCACTGTCGAGGAATATATCGAGATGATCAGGCTGAAAACCTCGGTGCTGCTTGCCTGCGCCTGCAAGATGGGGGCGTTGATGGCCGGGGCATCTGAAAAGGATGCTGATGCGATGTATCGTTATGGCGAACTGCTCGGTCTGGCTTTCCAGCTTCAGGATGACAACCTCGACACCTACGGAGACCCTGCTCTTTTCGGCAAGGAAATCGGCGGTGACATAATCAACGAGAAGAAAACATGGCTTTGGATTAACGCTATGAACCGCGAGCCGAAACGGCTCCAGAGGGTTCTTGACCAGAAGCTCACGGATTACCTCAAGATTCGTGAGGTGAGGAAAATCTATGATGACCTCAACCTCAGGGAGGAGGCCCAGGCCCTAATCGAACGTTATGCCAACGAGGCTGTCGAAGCCCTGGCAAATGTGGGTATGACCCCCGAGGCACGCGACTTCTTCACTTCGCTTGCGTTGAAATCCGCCGCCCGAAGCCATTGACCGGACGGCTCTCACAGAAAGGAGAACAGGAGAATCATATATGGAGGATTACCTCTCGAAACTCAACAGCCAGCAGCGCGAGGCGGTCGAATATCTCGACGGCCCCCAGCTTGTCATAGCCGGGGCCGGTTCGGGCAAGACGCGTGTGCTGACCTACAAGATAGTCCATCTGCTGACCAGGGAGTTCGAGCCTTGGCGGCTGATGGCGCTGACATTCACCAACAAGGCGGCCAACGAGATGCGCGAGCGTATCAGGCAGCTTGTCGGGGAGCAGGTGGCAGGGAAGCTCTGGATGGGCACATTCCACTCGATTTTTTCACGCATCCTGCGACAGAACGCCGACAAGCTCGGATTCTCCCCGTCGTTCACCATATACGATTCGGACGACTCCCGCGCGCTCATCAAGTCGATTGTCAAGGATATGGAGCTTGACGAGAAGATTTACAAGCCCAATGTGGTGCAGAACGCCATATCGATGGCCAAGAATGCCTTGATAAGCCCGTCGCAGTATCGCGCCGACCGCGAGCTGATGGAGTCTGACCGCCGGGCGAAACGCGGGCTGCTCGTCGACATATACGCCACTTACCGCCACCGCTGCCATGTCGCGGGGGCTATGGACTTCGACGACCTGCTCTATTACACCAACATCCTTTTCAGGGACCACCCCGAGGTCTGCCGCCATTACAGCGAATATTTCAGGTATGTGCTTGTCGACGAGTACCAGGACACGAACTTCGCGCAGCATTGCATCGTCTCCCAGCTTTGCAAGGGAAGCCGCAACCTTACGATGGTGGGGGATGACGCCCAGAGCATATACTCGTTCCGTGGGGCCAACATCCGCAATATCCTCAATCTGAAAAAGGCCTATCCCGACCTGAAGATTTTCAAACTCGAACAGAACTACCGTTCGACACGCAATATCGTTGCGGCGGCCAATTCGCTGATAGACAAGAATTCCGAGCAGATACGCAAAGAGGTGTTCTCGGAGAATGACTTCGGCACCAAAATCGAGGTATGCCGCTGTTACAGCGATTTCGACGAAGCCTCGCTGGTTGCCGACCGCATAGCCCGCCTGCATATGAAGAACCACGACGGGCTGAATGACTTCGCAATCCTCTACCGCACTAATGCCCAGAGCCGCCGGTTCGAGGAGTCGCTGCGCAAGCGCCGCCTGTCATACCGTATCTACGGCGGCCTGTCATTCTACCAGCGAAAGGAGGTCAAGGATGCCATCGCCTATTTCCGCCTGGCCACAAACCCCAACGACGACGAGGCTCTGCGCCGCGTCATCAACTATCCCGCCCGTGGTATAGGCGACACAACCTTGAAGAAACTCGTCCACGCCGCAATCGAGCGAGGGATAAGCATCTGGGGGGTGCTCAATGACCCCGCCGATTTGAATGTCAACAATGGCACCCGTAAGAAACTTGACGGCTTCCGTGAACTTATAGCGGAGTTCAACCGCCTTAATGCCTCCGGAGAGGATGCCGCCCAGCTTACAAGGTCGATATATATGAAGACCCGGCTGCTGACCTCCCTGATTTCAGACAACACACCCGAGAGTGTCTCGCAGCAGGAGAACCTGATGGAGATGCAGAAGAATGTCGAGGAGTTTGTCGCCGAGCGGACAGAGGAGGGGAATCCGGCCATATCGATGACCGATTTCCTCGCCGAAGTGTCGCTCGCCACCGATCAGGATGAGAAAGACACCTCGAAAGACCGTGTCACCCTTATGACAGTCCACGCCGCCAAGGGTCTTGAGTTCAAGAATGTGATTGTCGTGGGGGTCGAGGAGGAACTCTTCCCGTCGGCGATGGCCTGCGACTCGCTGCAGGCGATAGAGGAGGAGCGACGGCTGCTGTATGTGGCCATCACCCGCGCCAAGGAGTTCTGCATGCTCTCGTACGCCTCCTCGCGTTACCGCAACGGTCAGACAATGGTCACACGCCCCTCACGTTTCCTGCGCGACATAGACCCGCAATATCTCAAGATGATACAAGGCTCAGACCTTGACGACGCTCCGCGGGGTGTGAATCCTCTCGACAACTATCGCGCCTCATATCATGGCGCGGGTTCGGCAAGCGGACTGTTCAATCCTCCGCGCCGTCCGGCATATCCCGCGTCAAAAGGTGAGGGGGCAAGTGCCTCCTGGCTTGAAAAGTCTCGTCGCAAACTTGAGGAGACGGTCTCATCCACCCGCAACGGGGCCGGAGAACTGACAGATGCCGATTTTACCATCCACGATGTCTCGGAGCTTTACGGAGGGATGAAAATCATCCACGGACGCTTCGGCCACGGCATCATAGAGGAGGTGGATGACAATGCCGCCGGAGCCAAGATTACCGTGGTCTTCACCGGAGCCGAACGCAAGACCCTCTTGCTGAGATTCGCCCGTTTTAAAATCATATCAGAATGACAATGACCATCCAGACACCATATTACATAGTCTACGAGGAGAAGTTGCGCCGCAACCTCTCGCTGATTTCCGGTGTGGCCCGCGCCGCCGGGGTCGAAATCATAATGGCCTTCAAGGCCAACGCCTTGTGGCGCACGTTCGGCGTGATGAGGGAGTACGGGGTAAAGTTCACCGCCTCCTCGTTGAACGAGCTGCGTCTGGGAAATGAGGAGCTGGGTTGCCTCGGCCATTCATATTGCCCCGCCTATACCCCTGCCACAATCGGTGAGTATCTTGACAGGAGCAGCCACCTGACTTTCAACTCCCTGAGCCAGTTCGCCCGCTACAAGGGGGATGTCGAGTCGTTCAACAACAGCCACGAATCAGAAAACCGACGTGTCTCACCCGGTCTGAGGGTCAACCCCAGATGCTCGGTAATCGAGACAGACATATACAACCCGGCCCTCCCGGGGAGCCGTTTCGGCGTGACTGCCGACCAGATTGGCGACAGGTTGCCCGAGGGGATAGAGGGATTGCATTTCCACCAGCTCTGCGAGTCGTCGAGCTACGACCTTGAGAAGGTACTTGCTGCCTTTGAGGAGCAGTTCGGAAAATACCTCCCCCAGGTGAAATGGGTGAATATGGGAGGTGGCCACCTGATGACACGCGAAGGATATGACACCGACCATCTTGTTGGGCTTCTGCGCGGCTTCCGCGAGCGTTACCCGTGGCTGAATGTGATTCTCGAACCGGGAAGCGCCTTTACATGGCGCACCGGCGATTTGATAACCTCTGTCGTGGATGTGGTTGAAAACCAAGGGATAAAGACGGCTATAATAGATGCGTCCTTTGCCTGTCATATGCCCGACACTCTCGAGATGCCTTACCAGCCCGCCATCACCGGCACTCTCCCGGAAGGGGGCCACACCTACCGCCTTGGGGGAAATTCCTGCCTTAGCGGCGACTATATGGGAGACTGGCATTTCGACCACCCCCTCCAGGAGGGTGAAAAGCTCGTGCTTGAGGATATGAACCATTACACGACCGTGAAAACCAACATGTTCAACGGCATATCCCACCCGGCTATGGTGTTTCAGCATCTTGACGGCACGGTCGAGACCCTGCGCGAGTTTTCTTACGAGGACTACAAAAACAGAATGGACTGACAATACGCGATACGCCCGATGAGTGAAAAAGATGTGACATATTCGGTGATTGTCCCGGTCTACAACCGCCCGGGAGAGGTAGATGAGCTTCTTGACAGCCTGCTGAGGCAGACGGCCCGCAACTTCGAGGTGGTCATTGTCGAGGATGGCTCCACGGTGCCTTGTGGCGATATTGTTGAGAAATATGCGGCTCGCGGGCTTAACGCACGGTATTTCTCCAAGGAGAACGAAGGTCGGTCTATTGCCCGCAACTACGGTCTGGAACGAGCGAAGGGGGAATATTTCATATTCTTCGATTCAGACTGCGTGATTCCCCCCGATTATTTTTCCAAGCTTGACAAATTCAGGAAAGCCAGGCCATATGACGCATTCGGAGGGCCTGACGCGGCAGACAGCTCTTTCTCCACCACCCAGAAGGCTATCAATTTCGCAATGACCTCATTCCTGACCACCGGAGGGATACGCGGAGGACGCGTCAGCCTCGAGAAATTCACCCCCCGCACATTCAATATGGGTTTCTCACGTGAGGTGTATGAGAAGGTGGGCGGCTTCAGGGAGATGTTCTCCGAGGACATAGACATGTCGACACGTATCCGTCTCGCCGGATTCACCATCGGTCTCTACCCTGACCTTCCGGTCTATCATAAGCGCAGGGTCGATTTCCGCAAGTTCTTCCGCCAGGTCTACGTCTTCGGGATGTCGCGTATCACGCTGAAACTGCTCTACCCTGACTCGATGAAGCTGGTCCACTGGCTTCCGGCAGTGTTTGTCCTCGGAGTCGTGGCTATGGTGCTGCTGGCCATCTTCGTCAGTCCGTGGTGGCTCGCCCCGCTGGCGGTTTACCTCTTCATGATATGGCAGACCGCGTTGGTTTCCACCGGTTCCATCGTTATAGCCTTCAAGGCCATTCCCGCGTCGCTCATACAGCTTGGCGGCTATGGCTGCGGTTTCCTGAAGGCATATTTCATAAAGATAATATGCCGCAGGGGACGTGACGAGGCGGAAGAGGTCGCGATGAGAAAAGGAAAATGATATTTACTCTGAAAGTCAGGATGATATGGATGACATTGCGCTCTTGAACGATTACGACGCGATATTCGATTGCGGAGGGGACGCCCTCCCCGAGATTCCTCGCGTCCGCGAAGTGGAGGCTGAGGCGAAAGTGTCTGTCGCGCCGAAAGGGGCGTCAGTCTCCATCCACGACCTGACCGATGATGAGAAACCCCGCGAGAAGGCTCTCAAGCAGGGGATGGAGTCACTCTCCGATGTGGAGCTGCTCGCGATACTGCTCGGGTCGGGAATACCGGGAAAGTCGGTGATTGACCTCAGCCGCGAGATTCTGAAGGACAATGACAACAGGCTCGCGTATCTGTCAAGGAAGTCGATACCCGAACTTGTGAGGAAATACAAAGGCATGGGTGTGGCGAAGGCCACGCTGCTTGTGGCGGCGATGACATTCGGTGCGCGGACACAGGCAGACCTCCAGATAAAAGACCCGCAGATGGCGTCCTCCGAAGCTGTCTACTCATATATGCGCGGACGGCTCGAACGCCTCAACAATGAGGAGTTCTGGGTGCTGCACCTTAGCCGCGCCAACCGGCTGCAGTCGGTCGAGCAGATAAGCAAGGGAGGGCAGTCCCAGACCTCGGTCGATGTGAAACTCATCGCCAAGAGTGTGATAGACAGGCTCTCGGCCGGAGTGATTCTCTGCCACAACCATCCGTCGGGGAACCTTATGCCGAGTGTGGCCGACGACTCGCTGACCCGACGTATCGTCGAGGTCTGCAAGATAATAGATGTCCCGGTGCTTGACCACCTTATAATCGGTCCGTCGGGCTATTATTCCTATCGCGACAAAGGTCGCCTCTGAAATGAAATCAAACAACCATTCAGCTATAATACACGATTTATGAGCAAGATAGATGAACGGACATATGGTCTGATAGGCTACCCGCTGATTCATTCCTTCTCGAAGACATTCTTCAACCAGAAGTTCCTGGCCGAAGGCATAAACGCGCGTTACGAGAATTTCGAAATCCCGTCGATCGATTTCTTTCCGGGCTTGCTGGAGGATACCCCCTCGCTCGCAGGAATGAATGTCACCATCCCTTACAAGGAGAAGGTGATACCCTATCTCGACGACATCGACCCATTGGCGGCACGCGCCGGAGCGGTGAATGTCATAAAAATCGTGGCCGACCGGAAAGGTAAACTGCTTGATAACAAACGTCTGGTTGGATTCAACAGCGATGTGGCGGGATTTACCGACTCGATTCGTCCGCTGATTACCGACTGCCGTCACCGGGCATTGGTGCTCGGCACCGGCGGGGCGGCAAAGGCGGTCTGCGTAGGGCTTGACATGCTTGATGTGGAAGCGCAGCTTGTCTCGCGCACGCCGCGTCAGGGGGTATTGACATATGCCGACCTCACTCCCGAGATTATGGCCCGGCACA
Organism: uncultured Porphyromonadaceae bacterium; assembly: GCA_947177635.1. Lineage (GTDB taxonomy): Bacteria > Bacteroidota > Bacteroidia > Bacteroidales > Muribaculaceae > UBA7173. Next base: position 67,676 of record CAMWVQ010000004.1, read on the forward strand.
AGGTGATTGTCAACACAACTCCCCTCGGTATGTATCCTCATGTCGATGAGGCTCCTGATATTCCTTATGAATGCCTCGGGCCGGAACATCTCTGTTATGACCTGCTGTATAATCCTGACGTGACCTTATTTATGAAAAAGGCCAAGGCGCAGGGTGCGGAAGTGAAAAACGGACTTGAGATGTTGCTGCTGCAGGCCTTCCTCTCCTGGGAAATCTGGAATGGCTGACACAAAAAACAGGCGGGTGCCAATTACGGCACCCGCCTGTTTTTTGTGTCTCCTATATGTTCGGATTAGAGGAACATCGGGGCAAGATACTTCGCCAGGAACCACCCCCCGAAGATGAGCCAGATGAAGAGGATACCGGCAAGGATGAAAGGTTTCGAGCCGGCCTTCTTGAATTTGTCTATGCTGGTCTCGGCGCCGAGAGCCACCATTGCCATTGTCAGCAGGAAGGTGTCTATGTAATTGATAGTGTCGACAGCCACCTCGGGAAGAAGGTTGAATGAGTTGAAGCCGATTACAGCCAGGAAACCGAGGGCGAACCAAGGTATGGCGACTTTGCCTTTTGAGCCTGCGGTGGAGGAGTTACGTGACTGGAGGGCAACCCAGTAGCCAAGTGACAGAAGCACCGGCACAAGGAGCATGACGCGAATCATCTTGACGATGATGGCGACGTTGGATATTTCGGTGCCCATGGCGTTTCCGGCTCCAACGGCGTGGGCCACCTCATGGAGGGTGGAACCGGAGTAGATTCCCATTTCAGTGGACGAAAGTTCCAGGATGCCTGAGCGGTAGGCGATGGGATAAAGGAACATCGCGATTGTACCGAAGATTACGACGGTGGCCACTGCCACGGCTGTCTTGTAAGGTTTGGTCTGGATGGTTGACTCGGCTCCGAGAACCGCGGCCGCGCCGCAGATGCCGCTGCCGATAGAGGTCAGCAAGGCTATCTCGCGATCCATTTTCAGGAGTTTTCCGATGTATATTCCGCCGATGATTGTCACCGTCACCACTATGGCGTCAATAAGGATACCGGCGACTCCTACCTGTATTATGTCCTGGAAGGTGAGGCGGAATCCGTAGAGGATGATGCCGAGGCGGAGCAGTTTCTTCGAACAGAACTGAATGCCGGGCACCCATGTCTCAGGCAGATGGTTGCGGAGACTGTTGGCGTAAAGCATGCCGAGGATAATACCGATGATCATCGGGCTGAAAGATAAATCCTTGAAGAATTTGGCTTCTCCGATATAGAATGCCGCGCAGGAGAACAGTCCAATAAGGAGAATCCCATGGAGCATGCTGCTTCGTTTTTCTGTAAACATTGTAAATTGGAGTATTTGACGTATATTGTATTGAAGTTGGTCAATGAGAAAACGCCACAAAGTTAGTAAAATTGCCTTGTACACAGGTGAAAAATCATTAAATTTGTGAATGATTATTTTAAATAAAGCATCCTGAATTTGTATGAATGTGAACGGGGATGCACGAGGATTGACTCTTTCAGAAATGCCTCTGATGATTCCGGCGGCGGGACTGGCCTCTGGAATCGCCTTGTGTGGGGGCGTTTTCGCTGCGGATTGGTGGATGGCGGTAGTGCTGGCTGTCGCTGTCGTTGTGGCGGTATGGAGAGGTTGTCCGCGCATCGCGTTCGCTCTTGCTGCCGGATTGCTCGGGATGGCTGTGTGGATGGTTCACGCTCCTGCTGTGGTGGAAACCGGGAAGGAGGCTGTCTTCAAGGGGGAACTTGCGGATGTTTATGATTACGGCAGTTCTCAGAAAGTGGTGGTGGATGCCGGAAATGGCGCAAGGATTGGGATGACGGTTTATGATTATCCTCACCTGCTTGAGAGGGGAGACAGCGTTGAGGTGAGGGGGATATTGTTGCCTCCCGTGTTGCAGACGACTGTGCCTGATGAGGCAGACGGAGCTATGTTTGCCAGGACTCACCCTCTTTCGGCCGTCTGTATGGTCGGCGATGACGGGTTCAGGGTCATATCTGTCGCTTCCGGGGTCAGGGGATGGCTCAACAGCCTCAGGCGGTCTCTTCTCAATGCCATACGCCATAGCGGATTGTCTCAGCCTGCTGGGGAATTTCTGGGAGCGGTTCTTCTGGGCGACAGGGGCATAGAACCTGATGTCAGGGAGAATTTTGCCCGTGCGGGACTGTCGCATATGCTGGCTCTGAGCGGCACTCATGTCTCGACGGTCGCATTGTTGCTGGCTATGCTGCTTCTGCCTGTCGAGATGGCAGGTGGCAGGAGGTGGAGGCTTATGGTAACGATGGTAGCCTTGTGGGGCTACGCTGTGCTTACCGGTATGTCTCCTTCGGTGGTGAGAGCGGTGGTGATGGCCTCGTTTGTTGTGGTGGGGCGGCTTTCCGGAAGGTATCCCAGTCAGATGAACTCACTTTTCGGTGCGGCGATAGCCATATTGATTTTCCAGCCGTCGGCATTGTTCATGCCGGGCTTCCAGCTGTCGTTCGTGGCGGTGGCCGGGATTCTGATGATAGTTCCGCCGGTTCTGGCCTGGGCAAGAGGATACAGGTGGGGGAAACAGAGGGTGGTCTACGGATTGGTGAACGCGGTTTTGTTGCCTGTCGCGGCGGTGGTGGCCACGGCCCCGTTGTCTTCGTGGCTTTTCCATTATTTTCCGGTCTGGTTCCTGGTGGCCAATCTCCCGGTGGCGTTGCTGTTGCCTCTGTTTTTGGGTGGCGGGATTGCCGTGACTGTCGCAAGTTTCGCGGGAGTCAGTGCGGGGTGGCTCGTGGATGCCCTTGACTGGTTATACGGTATGGTGGAGCGGCTGGCGGCCATAGTGGCCGCTCTGCCCGGCAATATGGAGGGTAAGACCATTTATTTCGGGTGGTGGATTCTGTACCCGCTTTATCTCGGGATGTTTATGGTGTGGCGGGGCTGGACGGCCGGAAGGAAGGTGTTTGTCATCAATGGATTGGCATTATTGGTCGTGTCGGTCGCTCTTGTTTCTGTCGCGAGTCCGGTTTATCCGGAGACGGAATGGTATGTATGGAGGCATAACCGTGGAGTGGCGGTAGTCTGCCGTGACGGAGAAGATGTATGGCTTCTTACAGATGCTGCACAAAAATATCATCAGGAAATCGGAGAACAGGCGGCTGTAAGGCTCACTGACTTTTTGGGAAAGCGAGGGGCGAGACTTTGCGGCGTCTGCGGGGAGCGGTTTGATTCTGACCAGGTGAAGGCAACACCGGGGGTATGGATGCTCGGTGACTGCCGGGTTGTGTTTGTCAATGGGAAGACGGATGTCATTGAGACCGCTTCGGAATATGAGGATGCCGGCTATGTTGTGGTTTCGGCCGGTTTCAAGGGGGATGTGATGGATGTGAGCCGCTCATTTCCGGGCGCGGTGACGGTGTTGTCTCCATCCTTGCCTCCCTTGCGCAGGAGGAGATATGTGAGGGAGCTTTCCGCCCAAGGGGAGGACTATCTGTTGAATATCCCGCCGGAGGTCAGCAGATACAATCCTTCGACGAAGTAAGGGGCCGAATAGTCGCGATGGCGCAGTATCTCCGTTTCGCGACATACCAGGTCGAGGTCGATGACAACCTCCTTTGAGCCGGCGACGCGTCCGCGGGATGCCTCATATTCTTTCAGGGAGGCGGTAAGTTTCTCGGCGTCGAGCCTGCAGCTGATTACGGCGATGGCATTGGCGTAACAGGGTTTTGTTGCGTCATAGGCGTCGGGGGTGGAGTAGACGGGAGTGGAGGCGATGAGTTCTGAGAGACCGGCAAGCCACTCAATCGCGGTCTGGATCTCGGTTGCTCCGGATTGGATGTTGCTCCCCAGGGAGATGATGTAGCGTGGCATGACGGCAGGTTATTCGTTGGCTATTCCTTTTAGCGACAGGCTTATCCTCTTGCGGTCGATGTCGACCCCGATTACCCTCACCTTGATTTGCTGGCGAAGCTTGAGTACATCGGCGGGATTTTTGACGCGTCTGTCTCCCATCTGGGATATATGCACCAGTCCCGACACATGCACCCCTATGTCGACAAACGCGCCGAAATCGGTGATGTTGTTGACGATTCCGGGCAACACCATCCCTTCGGTCAGGTCTGAAATCTCGTGTACGGATTCGTCAAACGAGAATTCCGATGCTTTCTCGCGAGGGTCGCGCCCCGGCTTGCGCAGTTCGGCTATTATGTCCTCGAGTGTGGGGAGACCCATCTCGTCGGTCACATATTTGGAAAGGTCTATGTTGTCGAGCACGGAGCGGTCTCCTACAAGTTCGGCCAATGTAAGGCCGTTGTCAGCGGCGATTTTCTCGACAATCGGGTAGCGTTCGGGGTGGACGGCTGTGTTGTCGAGGATGTTTTCGCTGCAACGCACACGCATGAAGCCTGCGCATTGCTCATATGCCTTGGGGCCGAGGCGCGGCACTTTCAGTAGGGCCGCGCGGGAGGTGAAGTCGCCATTTTCCGCGCGGTACTTGACGATGTTGGCCGCCAGGGTGTCGCCGATGCCAGAGACATATGCCAGAAGCTGGCGTGAGGCGGTGTTGATGTCTATGCCGACCGAGTTGACACAGGTCTCCACGGTCATGTCGAGCTGGCGTTTGAGGCGTGACTGGTCAACATCGTGCTGATATTGCCCCACACCGATTGATTTGGGGTCAATCTTGACAAGTTCGGCGAGAGGGTCCATAAGGCGACGTCCGATGGAGACGGCTCCGCGTACGGTGACGTCGTAGTCGGGGAATTCCTCCCGTGCCACTTTCGAGGCGGAGTAGACCGAGGCCCCATCCTCGCTGACGACGAAAATCTCGACCTTGTGGGGCAACTCCACCGAACGCAGGAAACGTTCGGTCTCACGGCTCGCGGTGCCGTTGCCCACGGCGATGGCCTCGATGCCGAACTGGCTGACAAGTTTCTGCACCCGTTTGGTTGCGTCGATGATGTAATTGCGTGGCGGGGTGGGGTAGATTATGTCGTGGTGAAGCAGGTTGCCGTTTGAGTCGAGACACACAAGCTTGCAGCCGGTTCTGAATCCGGGATCCACTCCCATTACGGCTTTTGAGCCCAGGGGGGCGGCCAACAGCAGCTGGTGGAGGTTGGCGGCAAAGGTGGCGATGGCCGCAGTGTCGGCCTTGGTCTTGGCTTCGGCCTCTATCTCGGTGGTGATTGACGGCTTTATCAGGCGGCGGTATGCGTCGGCTACAGCCCCGGCGACAATCTCGGCGGATGCCTCCCGGGCGTCTTTGCGGATGAAATTCTGTTGCAGCCTCTCGATGGCCGCGTCGTCGTCGATGGTGATGTTTACCCTCAGGAATCCTTCGGCCTCTCCTCGGCGCATGGCAAGGTAACGGTGGGATGAGCAACGGGCGAGCGGCTCGTCTACCTTGAAATATGAGCGGTATTTCTCAGCTTCCTCCTCCTTCCCTTTCACCACCTTGGAAGTTATGCGGGCCCACCGTTGGAAGCGGTTCCTGACATTCTGGCGCGACCGCTGGTCTTCGCTCACCCACTCGGCGATTATGTCAGACGCGCCGCTGATGGCCGCCTCAGCGTCGGCCACATTGTCGGTTATGAACCTGGCCGCGGCGTCGTGGGGATTGGCGCATTTCTGAGACATCAGTATTTTGGCGAGCGGTTCGAGTCCGTTCTCCCTCGCTACCTGCGCTTTTGTGCGGCGTTTGGGCTTGAAGGGGAGGTACAGGTCTTCGAGCAGAGATGGATCGTAGGTCTCTTCGATTTTCAGTCGCAGTTCGTCGGTGAGGCTTCCGGCCGCCTCTATCGTCTGGAGGATGTAGAGTTTGCGGTCGGCGAGCTCGCGCAGAGAGTCGAACCTCTCTGATATGTTGAAGATGGCCACCTCGTCGAGTCCGCCGGTGGCTTCCTTCCTGTACCGCGAGATGAATGGGATTGTGGCCCCTTCGGCAAGGAGTCGGAGGGTGGCGTTTACTCGCTCTTCGGGGATGTCCATTTCCCGGGCGATAATCTGCTGTATCGTTACGTGGGAGGCCATGGTATGAGTTGTTGAGGTGAGGTGAAAGGCCAGGAGTGGCCGGGTGAAGTCAGGCGGGGTCAGCGTCGGCGCCGCAGGGTCAGCAATGTCACTTCGGGTGTGGCCCCGAGTCGCATCGGCAGGCCGACGGTGCCGGCTCCGATATTGACATACAGCTGGTGGCGTTCGTGGGGGTCGGCATACAGGCCTCCCCACGTCTTGTAACGCAGGGCGGCTGGGGAGAGGCCGAACATCTCGATTTGCATGGCGTGGGTATGGCCCGACAATGTGAGCTGTATCCTGACGTCATCGTTGCCCGAGATGGAATCCACCCAGTGGGCCGGATTGTGGGAGAGTAATATCTTGGTTGTCGTGTCGTCGGGTGTGGGATATGCTTTCGTGAGGGAACCGTAGACAGGGAAGGGTGGGTCGCCGATATTCTCCACACCTATTATGGCGATAGAGTCATTGCCACGGCGTATCCACTCCGTCTCGTTGAGCAGCAGCCTGATGCCGGCGTTGTCGTAAGCGTCATGCAGCGTCTGCATGTTGTTGCGTTTCGCATCCTCCGACGGCCAGGTCATGTAATCCCCGTAGTCATGGTTGCCGAGTATGGCAATCACGCCGTCAGGGGCGTGTAGCCGTCTGATGACATTTATGAAAGGGCCTATCTCCTCCGACCTTCGGTTGACGATGTCGCCGGTGAAGACTATCAGGTCTGCGTCGAGTGAGTTTATGTTGTCGACAAGGCGGCTGACGTAGGTGGTGTCGTTGCCATATGTGCCTGTGTGGAGGTCTGAAAACTGGGCTATACGGTAGCCGTCAAAGCTTTCGGGTAGGTCTGTCATCTCGATTTCCACCTCTCGGTTGTCTATGGCGAAGCGGTTGATGGCCGCGCCCCACCATATCGCGCCGAACAATATCACAGCCAGTATGATTCCTGCGACTGTCACCGGTTTTATGCGCCGGTGTCCGAACAGACGGGGAACTGAGGCCACGAGGTCGAATATGACACCTATGGCTTTTGGAATGTAGACCGAACCGTATGTGAATATGAGCCACATCTTGGCCAGCAGGACATTGTTGCTCCCTTCACGCGCAGGGATTATGATGCCGGCGATGAGCAGGAGGGAGAATAGGATGGCTGACCACATCTCGGCGCGACCCCAAATCACGGGGCGTTTGCACCGGTGGGTTACCTGGCGGTAGATATACCAGTCGATGGCCAGGTTTATGACCAGCAGGGTCAGCAGCAGGAAGATGGAGACCCTCATCAGTGGCTCTGGGTTGATTTCAGTTGGTTGCGCAGGGGATTGGCATACATCTTGAGCATGGCAGTGAGCATGAATTCCCGTTCTTCGGCTGTCACGTCGTCAAGACGCACCTTGTCGAGCTGGCCGTTGAAGTATTCCTCGTATGACCTTGCCTGCTCCGGGGTGTATCTGTCGGCGTACTCTGTCGTGCCCTCCAGCTTGTCTAAAGCGTAGTAGTTGACGGGGTATATCTTGTAATTGGAGTGTATCTCCTTGTCGATGATGGCGCAGGCGTGGCGGATGATTTCCACTTTGTCTGTGGAGTCGAGCAGCGGCTCGATAGCCGGGTTTATTTCCTTGCAGATGGAGAAATGCACGCGTCCTTTATGTTTCAGCAGCCCGGTCTCCATACTGCGCAGGTCATCTTTCTGTGATTTCTTGAAGTCGGGGTCGCGGCGCCTGGCGAGGAATTCGGTGGCTTTGAGGTAGTCGTTGGGGTCGAATTCATATGAGATTGCCACCGGGGTGAGGTGCAGCTCCATGAGCCGTGCGGCGATGTTCTCATTCTCTCCGTTGAGCGACAGCATCTTGAGCACAGACTCCTGGGTGACGTCGCTGGAGTCTTTCGCGCGGCCTTCGCGCTGGGCGATCCATACCGATTCCTTCTTCTCGCGTATGCAGTAATGTATGTAACCGCAGAGTTGGCGGGCCGCCTCAAGGGCCTTTGTCATACGCAGGTTGCGCTTGACGATGATTCCCTTGTTGAGCCTGACGAGGTTCTCGATCCAGTCGTATATGAGGAGGTTGTCACCTAAGGCCACCTCCTGTGCGGGCAATCCGTGGCGAATCATCACCAGTCCGAGGAATGATGCGTCGAGGACGATGTCGCGGTGGTTCGACATGAATAGGCGTGGCTGGGTGAGGTCGATGTTGTCGAGTCCGGAGTCGGTCACTCCGTGGGTGGTGCCTTCCTCCAGCCTCCTGAGTATCGAGAGCATCACTTTCTTCTGGAAGTCCTCCTTGTTGTCGATTTTCCGGAGGGTTTCGGCGAGTTCGCGGAAGTCACTTCCGGGAAGCACATATTTGATTGCGTTCTCGAATCCGGGGTCGCTGATGAGCTTCTCCATCTTGTCGGAGAATTGTACGTCATCAAAGGGTGCTATGTCTTTGTATTCTTCTGCTATCATGATGATAAGGTTGGAGCGGGCACGATGCTTCGAACCCTGACATACTCAAGAGAGAGGCCCGAAAGGGTAATTCGAGGCAAAGTTAAATAAAATCATAGAGTAATTAAAGCTTTTTGGCACGAAACTGGCCGCTTTTAGCTAAATTTAAGGGAAAGGGAGTGATGTCAGCCGGGACGGGAAGGGCACTTTTGGCTCTTTCCGTCCCGGCTTGATGGATTCCAGCGTCTATTCCGACGCGTATGAAAGGACTGTCGGACTCTCCACATCCACCCCATATTCCCTGGCTCTGGCAAGGATTGCCTTGGCGAGCCTGGGCTTCAGATCTTCGGGGCAGTAGCGGAAGTAAGCCTCGGCGGCCCTTACGTGGGCCGCGTCGGGCATAGGATACTCGCGTCGTTCGGGGAGCCCGAACTCGCTGTCGGGCAACTCCTTTTTCTCTTCGTATGTCAGTCGGTCATTCATGAGTCTTCGAATTTTAATCCGTTGTATGGCGGGGCTGGGCTCCGACTCATAAATAACAACAACCGAGGTTGAGAAAAAGTCGTTTACGCTGTGGTCAGAATGTCAGGAACAACGTTTCCAGCCATATGCAGGCGATACCGGCAACATAGCCGAGGAGCGCCATCCAGGTTATACGCTTCATATACCACATGAACTCGATTTTCTCGATGCCCATGGCTACTACGCCGGCGGCCGAGCCGATAATCAGCAATGAGCCTCCGACACCGGCGCAGAAGGTCAGCAGGTGCCAGAAGAGGCCGTCCTCTATGAAGAGGCCCATATAGGCGGGGTCTGCGGCGGTGGCAATCATGTCGGGGGTCGCTACGGGGTACATGTTCATGCAGGCGGCCACCAGCGGGACATTGTCGACGATGGATGAAAGCACGCCGATGATTCCGTTGATGAGATACACTTCGTGGAATGTGTCGTTGAGCCAGGTTGCGAGGCTGGAGAGGATGCCTGCCTGCTGGAGGGCGCCGACAGCAAGGAGGATTCCGAGGAAGAAGAGGATGGTCGACATGTCGATGTTCTTGACCACCTGTGAGATGCGTCCCTCGATTTTGCCGTCAAGACGGTAGTGGTAGACTATCAGTTCGGTGATAAGCCAGAGTATGCCCAGTGAGAGGAGTATGCCCATGTAGGGGGGAAGGTGGGTAATGGCCTTGAAGACAGGGACGAACAGCAGTCCGGCCACTCCGAGGATGAGGATGGAGACGGAAAGCTTGTGGTGGTGGCGCGACAGCTCGTATCCCACTCGCCGGTCTGACTCGTTGAGGGCCTCGACCGGGCCGGCGCTGACGAAGCGGGTGGCGATGACGGTGGGTATGATGACCGAAACGAGGGAGGGGAGGAGGAGGTTGACAATCAGGTCGACGGATGACACATAGTTTTTCATCCACAGCATGATGGTGGTGATGTCGCCGATGGGAGACCATGCTCCACCGGCGTTGGCGGCCAGGACTATGACGCTCGCGAACATCCATCTCTCTTTCTGGTCGGAGAACATGCGCCGCAGCATCATTACCATGATGATGGTGGTGGTCATGTTGTCGAGGATGCTTGACAGGAAGAAGGCCACGAAGGCGAAGACCCACATCAGGCCGCGTTTGCTCTTGGCCTTTATGTGCTTGACGATGATGTTGAAGCCTCCGTAGCGGTCAATCAGCTCCACGATTGTCATCGCCCCGATGAGGAAGACGATTATCTCGCAAGTGTCTCCAAGGGCCTCGACCATGTCTGACTGAAGGTTCGGGTCGTGGCCGAAGAGGGCGTAGACCCCCCAAAGGAGGCCGGCCATCATCAGGGCGAATGTCGCTTTGTTGATGTTGAACACATGTTCGAGGGCTATGCCGAGGTAGCCGAGCACGAACAAAACAATCATGAAAGTTATCATTTCCGTTCTATGATATTAGATTAAAGTAATCGGATTGGTTTGTTTGCCTTGAAAGGCGAAGGTCAGGCATGTTGTGATGCTCGGTGGAGTCGTGCTCCACGGTTTTCAGTCTATGCGGGTGATTGAGGCTCCCAGGAAGTTGAGTCGCTGGTCGATATCCTCGTAGCCACGGTCAATCTGCTCTATGTTACCGATGATGCTTGTGCCTTTGGCCGACATCGCGGCCAGCAGCATGGCTATGCCGGCACGTATGTCGGGGGAACTCATCTTGTTGCCGCGGAGCGTGAACTTGTGGTCTTGGCCGATGACCACGGCGCGGTGGGGGTCGCAAAGGATGATCTGGGCTCCCATCTCGATGAGGTCGTCGACAAAGAAGAGGCGGCTCTCGAACATTTTCTGGTGGATGAGGACGGTGCCCCGGCACTGGGTGGCGACAACGAGCAAGACGCTGAGCAGGTCGGGGGTGAGACCGGGCCATGGGGCGTCGGCGATGGTCATTATCGAGCCGTCGAGGGCTGTGTCGATGACGTAGCTTTCCTGGGCCGGGATGAAGATGTCGTCGCCGCGTTGCTCGAGCTTTATGCCGAGTCGGCGGAAACTTTCAGGGATGATACCGAGGTTGTCATAGCTGACATCCTTGATGGTCAGTGAGCTGCGGGTCAGGGCCGCCATTCCGATGAAGCTCCCGACCTCGATCATGTCTGGGAGTATGCGATGGGTGGCGCCTGCCGGATTCCCTTTGAATCCTTTGATGGTAAGCAGGTTAGAGGCCACTCCCTCGATTTCGCATCCCATCTGCTGGAGCAGGCGGCATAGCTGCTGGAGGTAAGGCTCGCAGGCGGCGTTGTATATGGTTGTCACCCCTTCGGCACAGGTGGCGGCCATTATGATGTTGGCGGTTCCGGTCACGGAAGCCTCGTCGAGCAGCATGTAGCACCCTTTCAGTTTCTTCCCTTCGGGCACTGTCAGCAGGTAGGCTCGTTTGGGAGCCTCGTAGCTGTATTCAGCGCCGAGATTGATGAATCCCTGTATGTGGGTGTCTACTTTGCGGCGCCCGATTTTGTCTCCTCCGGGCTTGGGGAAATATGCTTTCCCGAAGCGGGCCAGGAGCGGGCCAACGAGCAGCACCGAGCCGCGCAGGGCGGCGCATCGTTTGATGAAGTCGTCGCTGTAGATGTATTCCCGGTCGATTTCATCGGCCTGGAATGTATAACGCCCCTTCTCGTGGCGTGTCACTTTCACTCCCATCAGCTGAAGCATGGCGATGAGGTTCTTGACATCCCTGATTTCGGGTATGTTGGAAATCTCCACGGGGCAAGTGGTGAGCACCACGGCGCTTATTACCTGTAAAGCCTCATTTTTTGCTCCCATGGGGGTGATTTCTCCCTGGAGGGTATGGCCTCCTTCGATGACGAACGACGACATTCGGTATTATGGATTTATTTTGTTTTCAAATATGGATTACTTCAGGGGAAAGGGTCACTCCGAACACCGATTCCACTTGGCGGATGATTGCTTTTTCAAGTTTCACAACCTCCTCTGCTGTGGCATCTCCGGTAAGATTGACGATTACCAGGGGCTGGGATTGCCACAATGCGGCTCCCCCCTCGGCGAGAGTCTTGCATCCGGCTTTGTCGATAAGCCACGCGGCGGAAAGTTTTGCCATCCCGTCGGAGGTGATATGGTAGGGCAGGGGATGGGTGTTTCCCTCTTTTTCATTCCAATGTGAGATGACGCGTTCAAGTTCACCGGTGGTCACTACCGGATTCTTGAAGAAGCTTCCCGCGCTTCCCGTCTCGGATGGGGCGGGAAGTTTGGAGTCGCGCAGGGCGACCACTGTTTCCCTCACAGCCATCGGTGAGACACCGTTGGCTGTCAACTCTTCGATATCGGCTTGGAAAGAGGCGTTCTTTCCAGACGCGAATTTCTCACACAACGCATCCCGCAGACCTTTGTAACCGAGTTTCAGGTCAGGCGTAACCCGCAGGCGTAGGGTGACCCGGCAAACTATCAGCATTTCATCCTGATGCTGGTGTTTGAAAACAGAGTCGCGATAACCGTAACGACAGTCATCCTTGGTAAATGTGACGAATCCGTGGGATTTAAGCGAATAACAGGTGACGCTCTCTACGGCGTCGCTGAGTTCGGCCCCGTATGCGCCGACATTCTGAACGGCGGCTCCACCGATATGTCCGGGAATGCCTGAAAGGTTCTCGAGTCCCCACAGCCGGGACTCGCATGTCTGTCGGCACAGGTCGTCGAGGGTGACACCCGCGTCGGCTGTCACGATGACGGTGTCTTCAGTCCGGCTGCTGAACCTCACCCCGGTATTAACGGGGTGGATTACCGTCAGGTCGGGGGCAGGAGCGGTGAAAAGCATGTTGCTTCCACCTCCCAAAACCACAGCGCCGTCAAGTATTCCCTGGCGGTCGAGTTCGGGAAGGTCTGTCTCGGGGTCTGAAAACTCGACGAGACGGCCACATAAGGCCGGAAGGCCGAAAGTGGTCATCTCTTTCAAGTCTGTATTCTCGCGCAGTCTGATCATAATTAGGCCGTGCTTGGCGGAATGGCAGCCTGGAGGAGCCTGTTGTCGGTGGTTCCTGCCTGCGGCCGCCCGGATAATCTTATGTCTGGGGATTGCCCCCCGGGGGCTTTGTCAGCCCCCGAAGTTGTCGTAATGGATGTTTTCGGGGTCAACGCCGAGGCTGTCGAGCATCTTGTTGACCGCCGCACTCATCGGGCCGGGGCCACACATGTAATATTCGATGTCCTCGGGAGACTCGTGGTCTTTGAGGTATGTGTCGTGGATGACCTGGTGGACGAAACCGGGGGTGTATTTGACTCCGGCGGCGTCGGCTGCCGGGTCGGGCCGGTCGAGGGCGAGATGGAACTTGAAGTTGGGGAACTCCTTCTCAAGCTGCAGGAAGTCGTCGAGATAGAACACTTCGTTGAGCGCGCGCGCGCCGTAGAAGTAGTTCATCTTGCGGTCTGTGGTCTTGAGCGTCTTGGTCATGTGCATGATCTGGGCGCGCAAGGGGGCCATACCCGCGCCGCCGCCAATCCACATCATCTCGTTCTTTGAGTCGAAGATGGGGTGGAAGTCGCCGTAAGGGCCGCTCATCAACACTTTGTCGCCGGGCTTGAGGGTGAAAATATAGCTTGACGCGATACCGGGGTTGACATCCATGAACCCTACTTCGGGTTTGGGCTTGAAGGGTGGTGTGGCGATGCGCACCGTCAGCATGAAGCGGTCTCCCTCGGCGGGGTAGTTGGCCATGGAGTATGCGCGCACGGTGGTCTCGGTGTTGACGCATTTGAGGTCGAAGAGTCCGAATTTCTTCCACGCAGGGAGGTACTCCTCGCCGATTGACGCCTTGTCGATGTCCTTGTCGTAGTCGATTTTGAAGGGGGGAATCTTTATCTGGGCGTATGAGCCGGGGATGAAGTTCATATGCTCACCCTTGGGAAGGGCGACGATGAACTCCTTGATGAATGTAGCGACGTTGTTGTTGGAGATTACCTCACACTCATATTCCTTGATGTCGAGCACTGACGCGGGAACCTTGATGTCGAGGTCGTTCTTGACCTTGACCTGGCAGGCAAGACGCCAGTCATCCTTGATTTCCTTGCGGGTGAAGTGGACGGCCTCGGTGGGGAGTATCTCTCCTCCTCCGGCTGTCACCTGTACTTTACACTGGCCGCAGCTGCCTTTGCCGCCGCAGGCCGAGGGGAGGAACACATTCTTGGTGGCCATCGCCGAGAGGAGGGGCACACCGGAGGCGACCTCGACTTTCTTGTCGTTGTTGATGGTCACGGTCACATTGCCGGAGCTGACCATGTATTTCTTGGCCACGAGCAGGATTACAACCAGCAGGAGGGTCATCACCAGGAAGATGCCTACACCGCCGAGCACCGTGGGCCAGAGAGTGGATTGGAGTGATATCATTGTCGTTGTTTGCTGTCTGTTCGAGTTGAAGTGGGGTGGAGTGGGTAGGTCAGAGCTTGATTCCGAGGAAGCTCATGAATGCGATGCCCATCAGGGCGCAGAGGATGAAGGTGATGCCGATGCCACGCAGGGGGGCGGGTACGTTGGAATAGGCTGAGACTCTCTCGCGGATGGCGGCTATCGCGGTGATGGCGAGAAGCCAGCCGATGCCCCATCCGGCTCCGGCGCAGGTGGCTGTCCAGGCGTTGGCGAAGCCCCTCTGCTGCATGAACAGTGAGCCGCCGAGGATGGCGCAGTTGACGGCGATGAGTGGGAGGAAGATACCCAGCGAGGCGTAGAGCGAGGGGGAGTATTTCTCGACTGCCATCTCAACGAGCTGGGTCATCGAGGCGATGACCGCGATGAACATGATGAGCGAGAGGAAGCTGAGGTCGACGTCGGCAAAGGTGTCGCCGAGCCACACGAGCGCGCCGGCTTTCAGCACATAGTTCTCCAGCAGGTAGTTGATCGGGAGGGTCACAATCAGCATGAAGGTGACCGCCACGCCCAGGCCGAAGGCTGTCTTCACATTCTTGGAAACTGCCAGGAAGGAGCACATTCCCAGGAAGTAGGCAAAAACCATGTTGTCGACGAAAATCGACCGTATGAAAAGATTCAGGTTTTCCATTTCAGGTTGCGTTTCTGTTGCTTTTTGTTAGGAATGGCGGTTTATTTCTCCTGGAGGTCTTTGTTCCACGCGCGGTGTGCCCAGATGATGCAGGCAACCACGATGAGGGCCATCGGAGGGAGAATCATCAGGCCGTTGTTGACATATCCGGCTTCGTAGAAGCATTGGGGGATAATCTGGAAACCCATCAGTGTGCCGCTGCCGAGGAGCTCGCGGAAGAAACCGACGATTATGAGGATAATCGCGTAGCCGATGCCGTTGCCGACGCCGTCCAGGAATGAAGGCCAGGGCTTGTTTCCCATGGCGAACGCCTCGAGGCGTCCCATAAGGATACAGTTGGTGATAATCAGGCCGATGAACACCGAGAGCTGCTTGCTGACATCATACGCGTAAGCCAGCAGGAGCTGGTTGACGACAATCACCAGGGCGGCCACCACAACCAGCTGTACGATGATGCGGATGTTGGTGGGGATGGTGTTGCGTATCAATGATATGATGACGTTCGAGAAGGCCAGCACGGCGATAACCGAGATGCCCATCACCAGGGCCGGTTCGAGTTTGGCCGTGACTGCGAGGCAGGAGCAGATACCCAGCACCTGCACTATCACGGGGTTGTCCTTCGAGAAAGGGTTGAAAAAAATCTGTTTGTTGCTAATCTTGTCAGCCATGACGGGGTATAAGAGGCGTTGTGTAATCTTTTTATGGTTCAGAGGGCGGATGCCTTTTCAGCGATTGTGCGGTCAGCTGCGGCCTCAGCCCTGGCTGCGGCTTGTTCAGCTTCCGTGACAGTGGCGCGGATGTTGACGGAGGCCCCCTCTTTGGGTGTGGCGATGTCTTCGGTTGTCAGGCGGCGCATCGTATTGGAGGCGTCTGCGTTGCCGTCGGCCGGAACCAGGTTGGCAGCGGTAGAGTAGGCATTGGCTCCTTTTGTGGCGTTGCCTGCCTTCTCAAGCCATGCGCGGTAAGGAGAGAGGCAGTTGTCGAACATCGCTCCGACCCCCTTTGATGTGATGGTTCCGCCTGATATGCCGTCCACATAGTCGACGTTGGGGTTGAGGGGCTTCTGTCCGGCCTTGACCACTTCGATAGGGTAGAAATCGTTTCCCTTGAATACCTCTCGGCCCGGGAACTGGTCGGTGAATGCCGGTTTGGTGATTTCGGCTCCAAGACCGGGGGTCTCGCCCTGATGGTCGAAGAAGGCTCCGTAGACAGTGGAGCCGTCGGCGTCGAAGGCCACGTATCCCCATATCGGGCCCCACAGGCCCATGCCCGCAAGGGGGAGGATGTATTTGGTGCCTGCGTCGGGAAGCTGGCATATGTAGACGGGGAGGAGGCGTTCGCCGACAGGTTTCTTCGCTTCGGCGGCGACATCGATTGTGAAGGCTTCCTCTCCGTGGGTTTCCTCCCCTTTGTCGTTGACCACGAGCTGGTCGACGATGTATTTGTTGAAGTCGGCGATTACGGTCGAACGGGTGGTGGATATGTGTACCGCCTGCAGTATCTGGCTCTTCTTGTCGGCCTGGGCGTTTTCCTCCTGGCGGTCTTTGAGGGCCATGGATGTGAACGCCAATACGGCTCCCACCACGATTACCATCACCGTGATGTAGACGATGGTGTAGACGTTGCTTTGTTTGTTAATCATCTTTTTCTTGGGCTATATGCTTGTTTGTCAAGAAATATCGGGATGGTCGCTGTCATTCGGCCGCTTTGGCCCGGGCCATTCGGCGACGCACGTTGGCCTCTACGACGCAGTAGTCGATAAGGGGGGCCAGGGCGTTCATGAGAAGCACGGCGAGCATGGCCCCTTCGGGATAACCGTTGTTGTAGGTGCGGATGAGTATGGCGACGACGCCGACCAGGAATCCGTAGATGTATTTGCCGGTGTTGGTGCGGCAGGAGGTCACGGGGTCGGGAGCCATGAAGACGGCGGCGAAAGCGAAGCCTCCGAGGCAGAGCTGCTCACCGACGGTGAGGAATGACGCGGGGTAGGTCGGGGTTGCGCACCAGTTGGCAATCAGGGCCATTACCGCGCCTCCGGCGAATGCCGAAAGGACGATGCGCCAGCTTGCGATGCCGGTGAAGAGGAGTATCAGCGCTCCGATGAGGATGCAGAGGGTGGAAGTCTCGCCGAATGAGCCGGGTATCAGGCCGAGGAACATGTGCCACAGCGATACCGGGTCGCCGGCGATGTCGGTCATCGCGCCGGCCACACCGGCGGCGTCGGTGGCCCCGGAGGTGGCGACCTGTCCCAGAGGGGTGGCGCAGGTGAGGCCGTCGATTTCCCCTCCGATTCCGAGCATCTTGCCTGAGGCGACGAATACCTTGTCGCCGCTCATCTGGGCCGGATAGGCGAAGAAGAGGAAGGCTCGGGTGACCAGTGCCACATTAAATATATTATAGCCTGTACCGCCGAACACCTCCTTGACGAAAATCACGGAGAAGGCGGTGGCCACCGCAATCATCCACAGGGGAGTCTCGATGGGGCATATCATCGGAATCAATATACCAGTGACGAGGAATCCCTCCTGTATCTCCTCCTTGCGCCACTGGGCCACGATGAACTCGATGCCGAGTCCGACCACATAGGCCACCACCAGGCGGGGAAGAACTGCCAGGAAGCCGTAAGACATAAGTTGCCAGAAGGGGAATGAGTCAGCCCCGGCGGCCAGCCAGTGCTGGTATCCGGCGTTGTACATGCCGAAGAGGAGACAGGGGATAAGGGCGACTATGACAATGATCATAGTGCGTTTGGAGTCCATTGAGTCATGGATGTGGACTCCCGAGCGGGAGGTCTCGTTGGGCGTGAACAGGAATGTGTCGATGCCGTCATAGACCGAGCGGAACGCGTGGAGCTTTCCACCCTCCTCGAAAGAAGGGCGGGCTTTGTCCATCAGTTTTTTCAGTGCTTTCAACGCTATGTCGTTTTTGGGGTTTTCAAGAAATGTGGGGGATAATCAGGTCAGGACAGCTCCTTGCGGAGGTAGTCGAGCCCTTCGCGTACGATTTTCTGCAGCTCGAGTTTCGAGGTGTCGGCATACTCGGCCAAGGCGAAGTCCTCGGGAGCCACCTCGTATATGCCGAGCTGTTCCATCCGGTCGATGTCTTTTGCCAGTATGGCCTTTATGAGGTATTCGGGGAGGATGTCCATCGGGAAGACCTTGTCGTATTCGCCGCTCATGATCATCGCCCTGCGGCCGCCGAGGAGGCGCGCGTCAGGCTTGAAGAGTCGGCGTGAGAGGAAGTGGCCCGGGAATGTCGGGCTTGTGCTCTGTTTTTTGGGGGAAAGTGAGGCCCAGCCCATGAACTCGGCCACGTCGTCTCCTTCTGGAATCACGGTGACCTGACGGTAAGGATATCGCAGGTAGCCGTCTGAAGTGACCGCGACGCCGGTGAGAACGTTCCCGGAGATGATGCGTTTGTTGCGGCCGTCTTCCGGGATGTTGTTTTTGAGTATGGCAGAAATCTCGGCGCCTATGACCGTGTCGACCAGGGCCGGATTCTTTACTTCGGAGCCTGTCACGGCGACGGTTGTGGTGAAGTCGACGGTTCCGGAGATTGCCAGGAGGCCGATGCGGCGGAGGGTCGCCAGGTCGAGGCATGCCACGGTCTCACCCTTGTTGACGGGTTTTATGGCAGCTATGACGGTGCCGGCGTTGGACGCGGGATGTGGGCCTTCGACATCCACCATTTCCGCCCCTGGAAGGTCGGGGAGGAATGAGCCGGGGCGACGGCTGACATAGACTTTGCCGTCGGTTATCAGTGACAGCAGCTTGACGCCAGTCTCAAGTGCTTTCGCCTCTTCCTTGGAAATTGAGGCGGGTGTCCATGCGAGAGGTGCTGAGTCGAAGCCGGTCACAAATATGTCACGGAATCGGGCGTCAGCGGCAGGAATGATGTCATACGGACGCTGGCGGAGCATCGCCCAAAGTCCGGAGGCGAGCAACGCCTCGCGGGCGGCACCCTTGTCAGAGAGGGCTTTGGCCACATTGATTCGTTCAGGCTCCCCGTTGCCGGTCTCCACAACGACACGCAGTATCTTGCGCCGTTCACCTCTGACGACGGCTTTCACGGTTCCTGATACAGGGGAGGTTACTTTCAGCCTTTCGTCGAGTTTGCTGTGGAACAGGGGCTGCCCGGCTTTCACCGGATCCCCTTCACGCAGTTCCATCTTGGGGATAAGGCCAGTGAAGTCATCGGGGACGATTGCCACCGTGGCGCATCGACATTCCGCGGGGCGCGCGTTTTCGGGAACGCCGCCTGCCAGGTGTATGTCAAGACCTTTCTTTACTTTGATTCCGATGCTCATTGATTTATTTATGGTGTAATCTATTGGTTTTCGAGGTTGATGTTTGTTTGGAAAGGGGGGATTCCGGGGCTGAATTACGGAAATATTTCCCTAATTGCCGATTTCGACCACAAAGGTAGTGATAATTTCTGTAACCCATTATTAATAAAATAAAAAAAACGAGGAAAATTTTCAGGGTGCATAATTTTTAGCTCCGGAAGACCGTTTAGGGAGTGAATTGCCAATCTGCCGTTTTTCAGGTGTCTAACTTGAAAAGAGGAAGTTGGCGCCGATTCAAAAAAATAATTCCGAAAAATTTTGTCAGTTGAAAAACAAATGATAATTTTGCAGAAAGCTTTTGCCATGGAGTAATTCCGGTTTCAGACAAAGAATCCGCGATTATCACAGCCCCCGACACAATCCTCCTCCCCCTCCACCGCGGAGCCGATAGGTGTCTCATGCGGGTAAATCTGAGAAAGAACCATCAGGGTATGGGCTCCTCTTACCGGCCCGGTCCCGTCAAAAAGGAAAAAACTATCATTATTTAACAAATTCAAATTTTAAAAGTACTATCAAGTTATGGAAACTCAAAAGCCTAACGCTCCTCAGCGCAACAGCGCTGCCGTTAAGCCCGGTAGCAACGTTCGCGGAATCAAGAACGCTTTTCTGGTTATCATCGCATGTTTCGTTGTAGCCGTTATCCTCTTCCTCTTCGTTTTCGGTAACCCCTCTCACTTCGACGCTGAAGGTTTCGAAGGCGCATCCATGTGGTTCGCTCCCGAAGAATTCGCCAAGGCCCACCCGCTGGATCTGGTCGGCACCATCTTCAAGGGCGGTATCATCGTGCCTATCCTCCAGACTCTCTTCCTCACCGTTATCGTCCTCTCTGTTGAGCGCGCTATCGCTCTGAAGAGCGCCAAGGGTACCGGTTCCATCGCCAAGTTCGTGGCTGACATCAAGAAGTGCCTCGCCAAGAACGACATCGCTGCCGCTCAGGCTCTCTGCAAGAAGCAGAAAGGTTCTGTTGCCGCTGTCGTTTCCGCCGCCCTCAACCGTTACGCCGAGATGGACGCCAACACCGTCCTGACCAAGGAACAGAAAATCGCCACCATCCAGAAAGAAGTTGAAGAGGCTACCGCCATCGAGATGCCCTCTCTGCAGCAGAACCTCCCCATCGTGGCTACCCTCACCACTCTCGGTACCCTCGTCGGTCTTCTCGGTACTGTAATCGGTATGATCAAGTCGTTCCAGGCTCTGTCCGCTTCCGGCGCTCCTGACTCGACCGAGCTCTCCACCGGTATCTCCGAGGCTCTTGTGAACACCGCCTTCGGTATCGCCACCGGTGCGTTCGCCGTTATCTCCTACAACTTCTACACCAACAAGATCGACAACCTGACCTACGCAATCGACGAAGTAGGTTTCTCCATCGTACAGTCTTTCGCTGCAACCCACTAATCCCTTGATTACTGGCTCTTAAATTTAGCAAAACCATTTAACGAACAAGTAAATCATGGGAAAAGTAAAAATTAAAAGAAAGAGTACCCTCATCGACATGACCGCGATGAGTGACGTTACCGTTCTTTTGCTTACTTTCTTCATGTTGACCTCGACCTTCCTTCAGAAGGAGCCGGTGACAGTGATCACCCCGTCCTCCGTTTCTGAAATCAAGGTGCCCACGGCGAACGTCGTGAACGTGCTGGTCAGCCCCAAGGGACAGATATTCCTGTCTCTGTCGGGTGACGCAGACGCCGACAACGCCGAGCAGTGGGGTTCCGAGCCTCTCCGCAAGGAGGTTCTCAAGGCAGCCGCTTCGCGCTACGAGCAGCTCACCGGCAAGAAACTCGGCATCACCGCCATGGACATTGAGAAGTTTGCCAAGAACGCCTCTTTCGGTGTTCCTCTCGAAAAAATGCACGAATTCCTTTCGCTCGACCAGACGAAACAGGATGAGTGGATCAGCAATCTCGACCGCAACGACGTAGGTGTGCCCCTGAAGGACATCAACTACAAGGATGAGGCTGGGAACTCCCTGTCCACAAATGAATTCCAGATATGGATGCGTGCTATCTATTCTTCATCGAACCCCAACATTCATGACGCCATCCAGAAGGGTGAAGGCATAGCCGTCAAGGCCGACCGCGGGACAAAGTTTGAGACTATCCATCCCGTGCTCGACAACCTTCAGACCATCAAGATGAACAAATTCTCAGTCATGACTGCCCTTAAAACCGAAGCTGATTAATCATGGCACAGATAGAACAATCCGACGGCGGCAAGAAGAAAAAAGGCGCCCAGAAAAAAATGGCAATCCATGTCGACTTCACCCCGATGGTCGATATGAACATGCTTCTGATTACGTTCTTCATGCTGTGTACCACCATGATCAAGTCGCAGACCCTCTCTATCGCGCTTCCCACCAACGAGAAGCTCCAGCAGGAGGAACTGCAGAAGGCTAAGGAATCTGAAGCTATCACCCTGATCCTCGACACTACCTATGACGATCGCGGCGGAATCAAGGACAACACCGTGTATTACTACACCGGTAAGCCCGAGACTGAGTTCAACGGCCCCGACTTGGTTTCATCCAACATCCAGGTAGCCCACTTTGAAGGAAATGAAGGTGCCCTCCTCAAGGGAATCCGCAAGATCCTTCACGACCGCAACAAAGACGTTCTTGACAAAGTCGAAGAGCAAAAGGACCGCTGGCGCAGGAAAGAAATTACCGAAGACCAGTTCCAGGCCGAGGCCAAGAAAATCCGTAACGACGAGAAGCTGACCCGTCCGGTGGTCATCATCAAACCTATGGAAGGTGCTTCCTGGGAAAGCGTGATTGCCGCCCTCGACGAGATGCAGATCAACCAGATCTCGCGTTACCAGATTGGCTCGCTCACCGATACCGACAAGGCTATGGTGTTTGCCACTCCCGACTTCAAGAATGCCCACAGCAATGACCAGAAGTGATGATTGTCTATATTATTAACCAACTAAACAGACAGTAAAATGGCAAAAGATGTAGATCTTTCATCAAAAGAGTGGACTGACATTATCTTCGAAGGCAAGAACAAAGAGTTCGGAGCCTACGAGCTGCGCAAGCACTCTGACAGCCGCCACAACCGTGCGGTTCTCTTTACCATCATCGGTCTGGTGATCGTGTTGGTAGCCTCCTACTTCCTCGGAATGTATAACGACTACCGTCGTGAGCAACACGAGCTTGAGCTGCAGGCTCAGCTCGAGCAGCAGCTCGCCCAGATGGAAGCCGATGCAGCCGAAGAACCCCAGGAGGAAGAGGTTATCGAGGCCGTTCAGGAACCTGAGGCTGAAGAGGCCCTTCCCGAAGAGATTCTTAACACTATCAAGGATACGGAAATCGCCATCGCGGCAGACAACGAGGTAACCGAGGACATCACCTCAAAGGATGAGGTCCAGGAATCAACCGCAGCTGCCGGCGCGTCGACTTTCGACCAGGGTACCGACAACCTTGAGGTTGTTAGAACTCACAAGGACGAGATTATCGTTGAGGAGAAAAAGCCCGAACCCGTCAAGGAGGAGGTGTTCACTGCTGTAGAGCAGATGCCCCAGTTCCCCGGTGGTGAGGCCGAGCTTCTCAAATATGTGGCCACCCACATCAAATATCCCACAATGGCAGCCGAGAACAACATCCAGGGCCGCGTAGTGGTGAAGTTCGTTGTGAAAAAGGATGGTAACGTAGGTGACGTCGTGGTTCTCCGCGGCAAAGACCCCGATCTCGACAAAGAGGCTGTCCGCGTAGTGAAGACCTTGCCGAAGTTCATCCCCGGCAAGATGAATGGCCAGGCTGTATCTGTATGGTACACCCTCCCCATCAACTTCAAGCTCCAGCAGTAATCCACTTTATCCTCTCTGTTAGCAGAGAGGAGATTCATCCGGCCGCTTCCGGGAACTGAGTCCCGGCGACGGCGGAGCCCGAATCTGACATTACTCCCTTCCCCTTTTTGATAAGGCGGCGCTTCCCCGTAGAGGGGCAGCGCCGCTGTCTTTTGGTGGTGGTGGCAGGCAGGCTCGGTAATCATAGTTGTGGCGGTTCAGATAAGTGCGGAGTGCGAGTTGGACTCTTATGTTGGGCCGCTTGAGACTGCGCGGCAGTGGTCGGGGCGATATGATGATGCGCCAGGAGTCTCCGGTATGTGTCTGGAGAAACCTGGCGCGTTATGTGCTTGGCCTGTCGGTCGTCGGATTTGAGTTCCGTAGGCGTCAGCTGTAATTCAGCTTCTTGGTGGAGTTGATGTCTGTGTTTTCTTCAAGCAGGCGGCTTCGGAAAATTGCCCGATGGAGTCGGGAGGCAATACCGCTGCGGGATTGGTACTGGCGTATTGTCTCATCCTCTGGATGGAAATCCGGGCGATAGCAGGATGCCGGGGATATGTAGCAGTAACTTACCTCCTCAAGGATGGCTGTCAGCGAGGATGTCTTGCGGTTGACTTTGCCTACATTCTCGCGGGAGGGGAGGAGGGCTACAGTTTTGCGTCTGCGGCACTCCTCGGCAATCGGGTGTATTATTTCTGCTATGAAGCCGTCGTAGTCGTCGATGACGAAGTCGTCATAAGCTGTGTCGCCGAGTTTTTGAATCGGGCGCACTTGAAGTACGTCTATGGCGATTCCTGAGAATAACTCCCAGATTCCGGCCAGTTCTTTTTTGTTGAGGTTGTTGACTGTATAGTTAATGCGCAGTTTGAAGCCGGGATTGTCGGTTTTGGTTTTTCTGAGAATCTCGATAAGTTGCGTCAGCCGGTCGAATTTGGCTCCATCCATAAGGAATTCGTAAGTGTCGCGGGTGGTGCCGTGGAGCGAGAGGGTTATGCCGTCGAGGCCGGCCTCGATGGCATTGCTCAGGCGCTTTTCATCGAGGAGCTGGCCGTTTGTTGTGATTTCTATGTATGGCACTCCGGCCTTTTTCCCTGCGGAGATTAGCTCGGGGAGTGAGCGGTAGAGTGTGGGTTCGGCTCCGCATCCGATTTGCATCTTCATGGCTTTTGGCAGTATGGTTCGGGCCAGTCGGGATATTTGCTCGCTTGTCATCAGGCCCTCAGGGGCAGGGCGGTTTTGGGGATCGCTGAAGTAGCACATGCGACATTTCAGATTGCATGCGATTACGGGGTCAATGAATACCCCGTAATATCTCATACCGCTTATACGCGCGGCGGCAAGCATCATAAGCTTCAGGCGGGGATTTTTCAGGCCAATCAGCCGCTTGAATGTATTGTAGAAGTCCATGGCTGTAGGGAATAGGGTGCGCGGCGTAGCTGGTGCGCCCCTCTTTTGGGCGGGCTATGGTGTCGCCGGTGGCAGCCTTGCGTTATGAAACGGATAAAAAAATAACCCGCTGAGTCAGCGAGTTACTTTCTTCTTTGTGGCGGGAGGAGGACTCGAACCTCCGACCTTTGGGTTATGAGCCCAACGAGCTACCACTGCTCCATCCCGCGATACTTCTACTCAAGTTTCTATTGAGGTCAAGGATTGTTGTTTCCTTTTGACGTGTGCAAAGGTACGGACTATTTTTGAATTGGCAAAATTTCAGCCGCAAAAATCGTGTTAATATTAGTTAATGAAATTTTCGGCATTGTTTTGCGTGCCTTAAACGGTGGAGACCCAGGGGGTCAGAATGCGCATCCGATGCGTATTGAGGCTAAGTGGAGGTCTGGGAATGAGACACGCGATTCGATGGTGGTTGTAGGCGTCGGGTCACCTTCGAATACTTCTCCAGGAGAGTCGGTCACAGGCACTTCGGTCAGTACGGTGTACGGGTGTGTGGGAATATAGGTGTAGGACACGATTATGTGGGATGAGAATTTTTTCCCCTTGGCGAGGGTGATTCCAAGGCCTATCGAGCCGTAAAGCCCTGTCTGGGATTTGTGGTTCAGGATGTTGTTGACCGACACACCTCCGCGCAGGTCGAGAAAGCAGAGTTGCGGCCGCGAGCTGAATGAGGTGCGGAGCATCGCGTAGAGGGGGTAACAGCGTGAGGCGTTCCCGAGCATGGAATTGATGGATGCTCCGACTCCGAGGAACCTCAGCCAGTTGTTCTTGTAGCCGAAGTAGCCTGTCAGGTCGACAGAGGTCATGTCGTTTGCCGTCAGGTCAACGGAGCTACCCAGGTCGGCTCCCCAGGTGAAATGGCCGAGGGTTGATTCCTTGTCCACTTTGGCTTCGGTCGCGAGGTTTTCCTGCGGAATCACGAACAGCACCGAGTCGGCGGGAGCTTGGTCGGGTGTCGTGGCGGAGAGATTGAAGGTGGCGGTTGCGAGTGTCGCGGATATAATGATGGCTTTTTTCATCGGGGAATGTGATGGGGGCGGGGAAATGGTGTCAGTATTTCTTGACGAGGCGCAGGCAGGTCCAGTTGTCGCCTTTGACGGTATGGCTTGTCTCCGCTATTCCATAGGGGGCTGCGGCATCGGTGATGATGGGGATGTCTGCCTCGTAAAATCCGCTGAGTAGCATGGTGCCTCCGGGGTTGAGGGCTTTGAAGTATGCCTCTATGTCGTTGGTGATGATGTTTCGGTTTATGTTGGCGATGAAGATGTCGGCCTGAGGGCAGGAGGGGAGGAGCGAGGCGTCGCCGAGGTGTATTGTGATTTCCGGGTGGCCGTTGGTTGCCACATTCTCGCGGGCGTTTGCTTCAGCCGCCGGGTCGATTTCGATTCCGGTGACGGGAGACGCGCCTCGCATCGCGGCGAGTATGGCGAGGATTCCGGTGCCGGTTCCCATGTCGATGACGCTTTTCCCCTCAAGCGGTGTTTGCAACAATTGTTCTATGATGAGCGATGTCGTTGCGTGGTGGCCGGTGCCGAATGCCATTTTGGGGTCGATGACGATGTCGTATGGGCAAACGGGGATGTCCTTGTGGAAAGAGCTGTGGATGACGCATTTGTCCGCGACCACGATGGGCTGGAAGTAGTGCTTTTCCCATTCGCTGTTCCAGTCTTCACCCTCGATGGTTGTGGCCGAGCATGTTAAATCGTGGCCGGGCAGAGGGAATGCGGCCAGGATGTCATCGGTTGCCTGGCGGTCGAAGAGTCTTGTCGGGATGTATGCGGTCAGCCCTGTGGTGTCAGGCACGAAGCTTTCATAGCCGCCATCGGCGAGGATGGCTGCGAGGATGTCGGTCGCGACCTCGTCACAGGGTGATATGTTTACGCGTAGTTCGATGTAGTCGTTCATTTTGCGGGATGATTTTACCCGCAAAATTACGATTATTTTCTGAAACTCTTGAAAAAGTCGACCGCCTTTTTGGCCATCCGGAATGTGGTGATGGCGAGGGTGGCGTATTGCATCAGGGTCTCGAAGCGGTAGATGTTTGTGGTTACGGCTGTCTCTACGGGTGTGGCACCGGGGAGGACGGCTGTCAGCAAACGTTGTTGCTCAATCTTGATTTTCATGGAGTTGACCATCTGTCTCATCCTTATTTCTTCAAGGGTCATAGCCTTTGATTCGGATCTGTGATGGTGTCTGCATTTGGAGGAGCCTTGGTTCTTCATTGTCGTTCGCGGGGATGTGGTGGTCAATATTTTATGCGGTCTTTGCCGATGTCCATTATGAGTTTGCTCATGAACCGCGCGGTGGGGTTTATGATGAGCGGTTTCCGCAGGAGGCAGATGACTGCCGCCAGGAGGAAGAAGAAGCCCGCGAGGATGGCGGCGGCCGCGATGGGGGAGAGGGCAAGCTCGAGAAGCTGCAGCAGGGCGACCGCTCCAAAAGCGATGGCAATTGTCACCAGTATGAACGCGATCATGAACAGGACTGCTGCGGAAAGAAGCAACGTTAGTTTCTCTGCCGCGGTCAGTTTCGCACTTTCGATGTAAAGCGATATCAGCCTCCTGAAAGAGGATTTCAGTGCTTGGAATTTCCCGTTTTCTGCGCCGGGGTCCTGGGTTGAGGTGTTGAGCATTCCTATGTGGTGAAATGGTTGTGACCAGTGGTCATGTGTGAAAAGTAGAAACGTCTGGAGTAGGCGTGTACGCCGGGTGTTTATGCAGGGCAGCCGCCAACGGCGCGGCCTGTCCTTCAGGAATGGGCCTGAGCCGTTGGCGCCTGGTTATTGCGGGTTATTTCTTGGCTTCGTTGATTTCGGCGGCGATCTGGTCTACGATTTCCTCAAGTTCTTCCGCGCGTGAGCATTTGCATACGCCGTATTTCTTGAGGAGCGTCTTGATCTGTCCGCGGAGGTCTTCTCCCTTTTCAGGAGCGAACAGCAGGGCTGCGCCGGCTCCCACGATTGCGCCGCCAAGGAATGCGGCGAGAAGGTTGGTTGCTCTCATTTTTTATAGTTTTTAGTGGTTGATACGATTTTGCGGCAGTTATTTCTTGACAACTTCTGCCTCGATTTCCTCTACAAGTTCCTGGAATTTGTCTTTCTTGAGGGTGATTCCCTTTGACTTGAGGTAGTCGGCGATATCGTCACGCAGGTCAGAACCTTTCTTGGGCGCGAAGAGTAGTCCGACGGCCGCTCCTGCGACCGCGCCGCCGATGACGGCGAGGATAATGTCTAAATTCTTCATAAGTGGATAGAACGTTAAGAAGTTAGGATTCAGTGTTTCGTTTTCTGTTACTATTATAACAACTGTTTAGCGGGATGGTTTATTACCCCCTGATTATTTAATAGGACAAATATGCCAGCATTGGCCGTAATTCGCCAACTGAGGAGTGAGAGGACTGTGAATTTTTCATAACGGCTTCAGGAAAGGGTGGCGCGAACGGATAAAAATCCGTATCTTTGTAAGATGGCCGGATGGCGGGGAGTTCGTCGCCGGAGGCCAGTGTAACAACTACACTATGGGCAATAAAGAAAATACACATATATTATATAAGGGGACGGGCGGCGACGCGCCGACCTTCAATGCAGTTGATTCGGATGACATCGTGGTGAAGGGCGCGAAGGTCAATAACCTTAAGAATGTCGATGTCACTATCCCCCGTGGAAGGCTGGTGGTGATAACTGGACTTAGCGGCTCGGGAAAGTCGTCGCTCGCTTTTGACACGCTTTATGCCGAGGGACAGCGGCGCTATGTCGAGAGTCTGTCGGCCTATGCGCGTCAGTTCCTCGGGAAGATGCCGAAGCCTGAGGCTGATTTCATCAGGGGGCTGCCTCCGGCGATTGCGATTGAGCAGAAGGTGAACACCCGCAATCCGCGTAGCACCGTGGGAACATCCACCGAGATATATGACTATATCCGCCTGCTTTTCGGGCGTGTCGGCCACACATATTCCCCCGTCTCCGGACTGGAGGTGAAGAAGCATTCCGTGGCTGATGTCACCGATGCGGCTCTGGCTTATCCCGAAGGGACACGTCTGGCGGTTGTGGCTCCGTTGAAGATTCCTGAAGGACGCGGGTTCGCGGCCCATCTCGAGATTCTTTCGAAAGGGGGATATTCGCGCCTTTACCGCGACGGGAAGTTCTATGGGTTCGATGAACTGCTGGCGGGTGGTAATCCTCCGGCTGTAAACGACGGGTATGAGTTGCTGATTGACCGAATGACCGTCAGCGACGACCCTGACGAGGTGTCGCGCCTGGCCGATTCGGCTGAGACGGCGTTTTTCGAGGGAGACGACGCGATGGGGCTTGTTGTGTGGGGAGCCGACGGGTTACACCGCCACGAGTTCTCGAAACGGTTCGAAGCCGACGGCATCAAGTTCGTGGAGCCGTCTGACATGCTGTTCAACTTCAACAATCCGTACGGAGCGTGTCCCCGATGCGAGGGGTTCGGCCGCTGTCTCGGGATTGATGAGCGCCTGGTCATCCCCAATCCGGCCCTTTCGGTGTTCGAAGGGGCGGTGGAGTGCTGGAAAGGTGAGAAGATGAGCCAGTGGAAGAGGGATTTCATCCATGTGGCCTCGCAGGTTGGCTTCCCGATACACAAGCCGTATGCCGATTTGTCGCAGTTCGAGAAAGACCAGCTGTGGCACGGTGTCGGCGGCTTCAAGGGTATCGACGGGTTCTTCAAGATGGTCGAGGAGAATCAGTACAAGATTCAGTATCGCGTGATGATGTCGCGCTACCGGGGCAAGACGATCTGCCCCGACTGTCACGGCGGCCGCCTGCGCAAGGAGGCGACATATGTAAAGGTGGGAGGCAAAGGAATCTCTGAACTGGTGTCGATGCCTGTCTCCGAACTGCGCGATTGGTTCGGCAAACTCGAGTTGAGCATCCATGACGCGGCGGTTGCCAAGAGACTCCTGGCCGAGATCAACAGCCGGCTCGGATTCCTTGTGGATGTCGGCCTTGAATACCTTACCCTCGACCGTCTCTCCTCCACCCTCTCCGGTGGAGAAAGTCAGCGCATAAACCTCGCCACCTCACTGGGCTCCTCGCTGATAGGGTCGCTTTATATCCTCGATGAGCCGAGCATCGGTCTGCATTCGCGCGACACGGCGAAGCTGATAGGTGTGCTGAAGTCTCTTCGAGAGCTGGGCAACACTGTGGTCGTAGTGGAGCATGACGAAGAGATAATGGAGGCTGCCGACTGGATAATAGACGTGGGCCCCAAGGCCGGGCGTCTCGGAGGTGAGATTGTCTTTGAAGGAACGTTGGCCGATTTGCCGGCGGCGTCAGACAGCTATACCGCCAAATATCTCACCGGAGAGATGAACATCCCGGTGCCGAGATGCCGCCGGAGGTGGAACAGTTATATAGAGGTGTGTGGTGCCCGCGAGCATAACCTCAAAAACATAGATGTCAAATTTCCGCTTGGGGTGCTGACTGTTGTCACGGGTGTCAGCGGTTCCGGGAAGTCGACACTGGTCAGGGATGTCCTCTACCGCGCCCTGCTCCGGCAGCTGGGGCTGGCGTCTGATGCTCCCGGCGCGTTCCAGAAGCTTGCCGGGGATGTTTCGCGCATAGGAGGAGTCGAATTCGTCGACCAGAACCCCATCGGCAAGTCCTCCCGCTCCAACCCTGCGACTTATCTCAAGGCTTATGACGAGATAAGGGCGCTCTTCGCGGCCCGGCAGGGGGCGAAGCAGATGGGATTCACTCCCGCGTATTTCTCATTCAATGCCGAAGGAGGCCGGTGTGAGGAGTGCAAAGGTGACGGGAAGATAACCATCGAGATGCAGTTCATGGCCGACATCACGATTCCTTGCGAGGCGTGTGGAGGCAAACGCTTCAAACGCGACGTGCTTGAAGTGGAGTATCGAGGGAAAAACATATATGATGTGCTGGAGATGACCGTCAGCCAGGCGATAGAGTTCTTCTCGGAGGACACCTCGTCACAGACCGCCAAGATTGTGCGACGTCTGAAGCCCCTTGAGGATGTCGGACTCGGTTATATCAAGCTCGGGCAGGCCTCCTCCACACTGTCTGGCGGAGAAAACCAGCGTGTAAAGCTGGCGTATTTCCTCGCGATGGAGGTGTCGCAGCCGACACTGTTCATATTTGATGAACCTACGACCGGGCTCCACTTCCACGATATCAACCTGTTGATGGATTCCTTCAGCCGACTCATCGCCAAAGGACATACGGTTCTTATAATAGAACACAACCTGGATGTAGTCAAGGCTGCTGATTATGTCATAGACCTCGGCCCGGAAGGTGGTGAGGCGGGTGGAGAGTTGGTCGTGGCGGGAACTCCTGAGGAGGTTTCCGCCTGTGACGCATCCTATACAGGGCGGTTCCTGAAGGCCAAATTGGGGTGATGCAACCGATTGGTCAGAAAACCCCGGAAAATTAACATTTGTTGAAGTGGCTGTCATTCAGGGGCTGGCGGCATATGTATTGAAAAATTATGTTTTGCAGCATAAATTTCTTGCTGAAAAATTTGGAG
>CAMWVQ010000005.1 GCA_947177635.1 uncultured Porphyromonadaceae bacterium
GAGCACGACCTTGCCAAGGTCGGGGTCGCGGGTTCGAGTCCCGTTTTTCGCTCAACAAACCGCTCCTCTGAATCTCGGGAGAAAAGTCACAAAAGGTTTAAAAATGTCCGGATGGCGGAATTGGTAGACGCGCTACTTTGAGGGGGTAGTGATCATTGGATCGTGTGAGTTCGAGTCTCATTTCGGACACTTGTCAGACAAGCTGAGTATTTCATTGATACTCGGCTTGTTTGCTTTATATACCCCTCCTGACCATTCCACAGCTCAACGCCAACCTCTCCACACCCCCTGTATGACAGACCTCGACAGACCTCTTGAAAGCGCGGCCGACCTCGAAGACCGCATCACCAGGCTCGGATTCCTCCCCTATTTCCGAAACCGCATACCCGGTTTCTCGGTCGAGGAGATGACCCAGCCTGAAATACTCTGGGAAAACGACGGCCCTTGGGAATGGAAAGGAGACATCGCCCGCGGACTCACATCTGCCTACGGAAAGTTCTTCCACGGAAAAGCCGGCTACGTCAGCCGCGAATGGCTCGCCGACTTCATCAATTACCGACGTTGGTGCGCACCCCTCGAAGCTGCCATCCCCGACTCGCTGGGCAACAATGTCGACGCTATTATTCTCGACATACTGTCGCTAAACGGGCCGATGCGCTCGACCGACCTCCGCAACGCCACAGGATTCCAACGCATTCCGCGCAAGCAATACCTCGAGATGCAGGAAGCTGCCAAAGCGGCAGCCGACAAGGAAGAGACAAGGGAACGCGTAAAAGCAACCCGCTCAAGAAAGGATGTCGGGTTTGACACTCGCATGACGCGCCTGCAGATGGCCGGACGCGTCGTGATAACAGACTTCACCCACAACACCGACCGCCACGGCAATCCCTACGGATTCGGCATCGCCTGCTACGACACCCCGGAGAATCTGTTCGGCGCCGACACCCTCGACAGCCACGGACGCAGCCCGATGGAATCCTTCTCCAGGATGCTGTCCCACCTGAAACAGCAGCTTCCCTACACCCCGCCTCAGCTGATATCGGCCCTCATAGGACATCCGCGCAAAGACGGCCGCATCCGCTTGTCCTGACACCTTCCCTATACCCCTCTCTGCCCCCTTCCGCCGAGGCTGTCTGCCTCCGGTTTGTTTTTTCGTGGTTTTTTGGATATTTTTGTCAGGAAATTTGTTTAATGTTCATATCCACATGCTTCAACTATGGCTGAGAATTTCTGGACGAAACTGAAATCCCTGACAGGAAATTATTTTGCGCTTGCCCCTTACCTTGTCACACAACAGGAGGCTGAAGCCTCAATCAGGGAGGGGGTGTCGTTTCGCGGCACCAACCTGATAATACTCGTGCTTGCGATTTTCATCGCATCGCTCGGCCTCAACACCAACTCCACGGCTGTAATCATCGGAGCCATGCTCATCTCCCCATTGATGGGCCCGATAATCGGGATAGGGCTTGGTATCGGCATCACCGACTTCGAGCTGCTGAAACGCTCGCTGCGAAACCTCGTCGTGGCCGCTCTCTTCTCGATGCTCGCCTCATCTCTTTACTTCCTGATTTCACCGGTGGCCGAAGGGCACAGCGAACTGCTTGCCCGCACCTCCCCAACGATATACGACGTGCTGATAGGATTCTTCGGAGGGGGCGCCGGAATCGTCGCAACCTGTTCGCGCAGCAAAGGGAATGTGATTCCGGGGGTGGCCATCGCCACAGCCCTTATGCCGCCGCTCTGTACCGCCGGCTACGGACTCGCCACATTGCAGATGCACTACTTCCTCGGAGCATCATACCTGTTCATAATAAACTCGATTTTCATCTGCCTGGCAACATTCATCGGCGTGAAGCTTTTCCAATTCAAACCGGTGACCGCCGCCAATCCCGAACGTGTCAAGCGCATACGCCGCATTACCTACACCGTGGCCCTGCTCACCCTGCTCCCCAGCGTGTATCTGACATACAATATGATGCGGATGAACCGGTTCGAGCTCAACGCCGGGCGGTTCATATCACACGAATGCCAGTGGCCCGACACCCACGTGTTGTCATCTTCCGAGACATGGGGAAAGGATGGCAGGCAGATTAACCTGACCCTGATCGGGAAGGCCATGCCCCAGGACTCCCTGCTGATTGCCCTGTCGTCGCGTCTGCATTTCTACAACCTCGAAGGAACCAAGCTGAAGATTTTCCAGGGAGACGCGCCGATGTCTGTCGACGAGCTCAAGAGTGCCGCCGTCAGCGACATCTACCATATCTCCCAGACAGCCATCCAGTCGAAACAGGCTGAGATCGACTCCCTGACCAACATCCTCGCCGCCGACAGAGCCTCCTTCGGGGCGGCCGCCGACATTCTTCCCGAGCTGCGTGTGGTCTTCCCGAAAGTCAATGAAATAGCCGTAACGAAAGCGGTGTTCGCCAATCCGGCCGAAGGCCGCACCGACACGGTCAACATCGCGCTCATACATACGGCCTCAGGTTTCACCGCCGCAGGCAAGACCGAACTGCAACGTTACCTTGAGGCTCGCCTCAAACTTGACGAAATCAAGGTTATCGAGATTCCACGCGTCATCCGCTGAAAACAAACACAAACGGGGATATAATTACACAAACGGGAGGCCGCCTCAGGCGGCCTCCCGTTTGTGTAATTATATCCGTGTTAAGGTTCAGGCTTTTTAGTTGAGGCGAATGAATGCGGGCACCCATGCCGACACATTCACCGATCCGTTGACAGTGCCGCCATTGATGAGGTCTTCACCTGTGCCGCCGATTGACACATTCTGGTCGGTCTGGGAGAAAATCACAACCACTGTGTTGCCGGTCTCGGCATCTGTCTTGGTGATTACCTCCAGGCCGTTGTTGCGCTGGTCGCGGCTCACGGTTCCTCGCCAGAGGGCGGGATTCTCGGCACGCGCGTTGAACACCTTCGCCACATAATCGTGGAGACGCTGCTCGTTGGCATTGAAGCCGTCCAGACGACCGGAAGTGCGCGCCCAGTTGTCAGAGTTGCCATTTCCACGCTTGTCGCCGATTTCGTCACCGTAGTAGGTACAAGTCGGGCCGGAATAGCAGGCCACAGCCGCGTGGCGGGCCATAAGTCCCTCCACATTGCTGTTGATGTCGACAAAGTCTCCCACGCGCGAAGTGTCGTGGTTGCTCAGGAAGAGTGTCGGATTCACACCTGCATCCTTGTAACCGCGTCCGGCCGCATCGGTGGAGAGGAACCAGCCAATCGAGCCGACACCCGCACTGAGGTTGACGATATTGTCCTTGCCGTCAAAGTCCATAACGCTCTTGAGTCCATCCTGCTGGGTGGTGGTGATATTGCCGGCACTGGTCCAGTCCTCACCGACCATGAAGCCGAGAGTACCCCACTGTTCTCCACGGTTCTTGCGTTCCTGGCATACAGCCTCAACCTCCTTACGGAGGTCATACCAATAGTTGTGTCCTCCCTGGTAAACCTGGTAGCACTGGTCGAGACGCCAGCCGTCCACTCCTCGGTTCATCCAGTAACGGACCACCTCCTTGAAATATTCGAGCGAACCGGGATATGCGATGTTGCCAGCGTCTGAGCCACGCACATTGGCTGTATTGTCCCGTGTGTCGATGTAGCGACCTTCAGGAGAAGCAGCCGTAACGCCGCCGTGATGGCCGAACACACCGTCAAGAATCACGTAGATGCCACGATTGTGGGCTTCCTCAATGAGTTCGTCGAACTCAGCCTCGGTGCCGAACTTCGGGTCAATCTTGAAATAGTTGGTGCAGAAATATCCGGTGGCCTGCAGTCTCTCACCACCATTGCCATTGGTGGAATCAAACACCGGGGTCATCCAGAGGGCGTTCATGCCAAGCTCCTTGATGTAATCAAGCGAGTTGATGATACCGCGCAGGTTGCCATCCTTGCGATGCCCCTCGGGGCCCCACATGTTGGTGTAACCCGGCGCGCCACCTTCTCCGTGCTGGAACGAGCCAACCATCACCTGGTATATCGAGAGCTCGCGGTGGTCACCCGTCAATGTTGTCACGGGCTGTGAGTCATCGCGGTTGTAGGTAGCCGAGAATGTGGTCTCCCCCTCGTCATTGGATGCGGTCAGAGACAAAGTCGCGCTCTCCCCGTCATTGAGGTAATCGGCGACATCGAGACGCGTGGCAGAAGTGGTGGAGAGGCTGAGCTGACGTCCGTTGAAGGTGCCCGACACCAATGTCGGCGCGTTGGAGAAGCTGATGGTGATGACCGATGTGCCCCTCACGCGGCCACCTGCCGGCGACACGGTAATCGCAGGCTTCTGCGGGCCTTCGGGATTCGAAGAATACCATTTCTTGTCAGCCAGAAGATACCAACCCTCCTTGCCGGGGAAATCAAGCGCGATACCGGGCTGCTGGTCGGCGGGATAACGGTCAGCGCCACCATCGCCGGTGTTGAAAATCACCAGTGCCGACTCGTCGGCCTTTTCAGGAAGCACGTAGCTGTACCATCCGTTCTCGGACACACTCATCAGAGAGCCGGGCCATGCTCCTGCATATTCCTGACTGGGTTCGGAATAGATGTAGACATACGGAGTCTTTGACCATCCGCCTTTGAAATATATGGTGCGCTCATTCGATGCGGGAGCGATTTTCACCGTGTAGGTCTTGGTGGCGTTCCCGTCGGTCACATTGAAGGTCACATTGTTGTCACCCTTCACCAGCTGTGCCACTGAATGATTGGTTAACAGGGAACCGTTGACAGAGATGTCAACGGTGGCGTCTGACGCCACGGGAGCAGCAGAGAATGACGCCAGCGTCGGAAATGAGTTTTCAGCCTCGACGGTGTAAGCCACAGTCTCGGAAGAGAAACCCTCGACGATGTTATGGCCGTCAACTTTTATCTCAAGCGCGCTCAATGAGGCATTGTCGCTGCCTGCGGCGGCGGAGGCGGCCAGAGCGGAACCTCCGACAAGCACACCCACACAGAGGGAGCGGAGTGTGCCGCATATCGAATATGAAATTTTCATCATTGCAATATTGTGTGTTAGGATTATTTCTTGACAATCTTGAAGACGGCAGTCTTGGCCTGCTCCATCTCAACCTGCAGCAGATAAACTCCGGCGGCAGAACCTGAAAGGTCTATTGCCACCTCATTTTTGCCCTCACCGCAGAGATTGGCGACAAGCTGTCCGGAGATGGAGAACACTTTGCAGGATAGAATGGCGGCGGGAGCCGACACGGCGAGCAGTCCCTCTGTGGGATTCGGTGAAACGGAGATGTCCACACCCTCGGCGTCGACTGCATCAATGGCAGAAATTGCTTTGAAAAGCTCATCAGGGAAAATATGGGACTGGTTCTCGCCAAGCGAACGGAGAACCGGCCCCTGTACGGCCACGGAAGCACGAGCGACCTCGGTGCGCCAGAGCCATACATTGTCGAAATCCCATCCCGAGAGTGACTTGTAGACATTCTCTGATGCAATCTCATTGGAAGACTTTAGTGTGGCGTGGTCGCCATAATTGGCCCAATTTCCATTCGGCGCGCTCATAAGCTCCCAGGCATAATTGCCCTCCGAGATGTTCCGGCTGTTGTTGTTCCCGCCAAAACGGGCGGCATAATTGTTTGTCGCAGATATGGAGGCATTGACGGCGAACGAGCGGTTCACTTTGCCGTAATTCGCACCTACCAGTCCGCCTACATAGTCGAATCCGGTCACATCACCGGAAGCGACAGTGTTGGCTATGGTGCCGGTGTTTTTCCCCACGAGACCACCTACGGCGTAGTCATCGGAAGCATTAACCGTAGCCGTCGAGTAACAGTCGGAAATCGAGCCGCCGTTTTCACCGACCAGACCGCCTGCGCAGATGGAAGAGGCGTTGACGGTTCCGGTGGAATAGCAGCGGAGGATGCCGCCGCCGTCGACACGTCCGGCAAGGATACCGGTGAAACACATACCGGCAACCGTGGCGTCGGCGATTCCGAGGTCACGGATTTCCGCACCGTTGCCGACTGTGCCGAAAAGGCCGGTGGCCTCACCAAACACATTCCCCGACAATTTAAGGTTGTTGATTGTCTTGCCGTTGCCGTCGAAGGTTCCGGTGAAAGGGATGGCTGAGTTGCCGACGGTAGCTGTGACACCCGACGCGTCGACATCAGAATCGAGACGGAACGATTTGCCCCAGTCGGCCGAGGTCGACGAGAGTTCCTTGAGGTCAGCGGCGGTCGAGATGAGGTAAGGGGAAGCGGCCGTCCCCTCTCCTCCCGAATAATGCTGCACCGGAGCCTGGATTACAGCCACCATACAGTCAATGGTCTGCTTCGATGAGGTCTTGGCAATGAAGCCAAGCTCTGTCAGGCTT
Organism: uncultured Porphyromonadaceae bacterium; assembly: GCA_947177635.1. GTDB lineage: Bacteria > Bacteroidota > Bacteroidia > Bacteroidales > Muribaculaceae > UBA7173. Next base: position 6,332 of record CAMWVQ010000005.1, read on the forward strand.
GACAGCTCAGAGTCGCTGAGGTTGTATAACGTCTTGATGTCCTCGATAGCGTAGGTGTAGACCCCGTTCGAGCCTGACATCTTGTATTTGTCGACATTCGTGTTCTCCCACGAAGCCGCCGGTTTGGAGGCTGAACCGACGACAGCCCAGGTGTAGAGATAAACCTCGCTTCCGAAGTCAGAGGTTGTGATCGTGACTGATACCGGGCGCGTGGCCACGACCGGCGACGGGTCTGACACGATGGTCGCATTATCCCCGGCAGCCCACGAAGAAACAGCGGCTCCCGCCGCCAACAAACATAAAATAATCTTCTTCATGTAGAAATTTAGATGATGTAAGTAATACACGGAACCGATTGAGGCGCAATGCACCTCAATCAAAATGTGGTTTCAAGCAAATTTTGAATGTGCAAAGTTACGCATCTTCATCCTCAAATTTCCACACGAATGATATGTTTTTCAACAGATTTTCATTTTTCCCGCACCACTGCCGACGTTTCTTCGGCATCAGCCCGTTCTTTGCGGCCACCCTTTACCGGCGCGTCATCCGTGACAGGCGTGAACCAGGCCGGCATGCCTACGGCCAGACGATAGAGATTGCAGCCCAGGAAGTTGCCGACCACCGTCGGGAGATAAGCCGCCAGGAGCGTCAAACCATTGGCCATCAGGAAATCCCTGCCGCAGGAGGCATAGTAGAATGAATCGGCCACACAGTGGGGGAATCCGCATATTATGAACGCCGGCACACCGAAAAGCAGCGGCAGCCAGTTGTTCTTCATCCCTGCACCGCGAACTGCAGCCGTCATTATGAAGCCGCAGGGAATCGACAACAGTCCGCACATCAGCGGCCCTTTTGCCAGGCGCGCGTTGATGATGGCCCTCGACGATTCGGCGATTTCCGGAGTGCAGGTCAGAGCCGACAGTATGAAGCATCCTCCAAGGTTGAGCAGCAACATCAGGCCGAGCAGGGAATACTCCCCACCCTTGCGGCTCCAGACATGCTGGGCCTGCCCGGTGAACAGCGGCAGCTTCATCGCCACCACAACTATGAGCCCGAAGGCGAACATCGCCGCGCCAAGCACGCCGCCGACCTTGAGATACACCGTGGCGGCGATACCGATACATCCCCCTGCCATCAGCGCGCCACTGAAAAATTTAACCGCGTTTTCCTTATTCATATTGTGATAATGTATTGGCTTCAGGGTGCAAATTTACGGATTTTTTCGTAGTTTTGCACTAAACTTGCCTTACACTCATGAAAACCAAAAGATTTGTCATCCGCGGCTTGCTGGCCGCCACACTCATTATGGGGGCATACGCCTCGTCAGAAGCCAAGAAACCACGCGAGCTGTGGCTCGGAGCCGACATCAGCGGCACAACCCATGACGAGGCCCGCGGAATCTACTCGACAGACACCCTCGGAAACCAACGCGAAAACACCCTGCTTATGAAAGACTACGGCATGAACGCCGTGCGTCTGCGCGTCTGGGTCAACCCTCGCGGAGGCTGGAGCGCAAAGGAGGATGTCCTCGAAATGGCCAAAAGGGCCAGGCTGCTCGGCATGGAGGTGATGATAGACTTCCATTACTCCGACTGGTGGGCCGACCCTGAGAAGCAGAACATACCCGCCGCCTGGAAAGACTACGGCCTGGAGGAGATGAAAACCGCCCTGGCCGACCACACAGCCTCCACCCTGCGCTACCTCAAAGACAACGGCATAGATGTGAAATGGGTGCAGGTCGGCAACGAGACCCGCAACGGGTTCCTTTGGCCGATCGGCCGAATAGATGTCAGCGACATGTCGAACATCGCAAACTACGCCGCCCTGACGACCGCCGGATATGACGCCGTGAAAAGCGTCTACCCCGAAGCGGAGGTAATCGTCCACATCGACAACGGTTTTGACAACCCCACCTACCAGACAATCTTCGACGGGCTGAAGGCCAACGGCGGCAAATGGGACATCATCGGCATGAGCGTCTATCCATACTGGGCCATCAAGTATGACCACGAGCCTGACGCCGAATCCACCCTCCGCGACGCCATCGACAACATCCGCAAGCTCAACGCCCGCTACGGATGCGACGTTATGATTGTCGAGACCGGTGTCGATTCCTCCAAACCGGCCGAAGGACTGGAGTTCATGAACTCCCTGTTCGACGCGGTAATCAATGACGCCGACGGCGCATGCACCGGAGTGTTCTACTGGGCTCCGGAGTCATTCCAGACAGAGTGTCCCGACGGCACCCTCGAAGGCTACGCCCTCGGGGCCTTCCGCAACCGGCGCCCAACCGCCATACTTGACTCATATCCCCGCGCCGCACGCCTCTTCTCCGCCGGGAAAACGGAGTGAAAAATAAGCGGCGCCGACATCGCCCGCGCGGATTCCCGAATATTAACCGCCGATATGTTTGCGCGGGCGGGATTATTTTCGTAACTTTGCGGCGGTTTTTTCAGAAGAGGAGCGGCTACGCGCCTCGGATGGAAGCCCCCGGCCCCGCCGGGCATCCCGTGTGATGGGAAATTATATGTATAATTTTGAGTAACACAAAAAATCTCAACCGAATGAAATCTTACGAACTGAAGGCTACCCCCCGTGTAGACCTGGGCAAGAAAGCCGCCAAGGCTCTCCGTGCAGAAGGCAAAATCCCCGCTGTCCTCAATGGCGGTGAAATCGTAGAACTCCCCTTCAAGGGCAACCTCAAGGAGGGCGAGAAGCTCGTTGAAATCGAGAACGGCCGTGGCATCATCACCACCGACCTCACCCTGACCAACGAGTCTGTGCGCAAGCTCATCTACACTCCCGAGATCTTCGCCATCGACCTCGACATCAACGGCGAGAAGAAAACCGCCGTTCTCCGCGAGGTACAGTTCCACCCCGTGAAGGACAACATCCTCCACATCGACCTTCTCGAAGTCAAGGCTGACAAGCCCGTTGTCATGTCTGTTCCCGTGAAGCTCGAAGGCCACGCCGAAGGTGTGAAGGCCGGTGGTAAGCTGACCCTCTCGATGAAGAAAATCAAAGTTCGCGCTCCCTACACCGAAATCCCCGAACGTCTGGTCATCAACGTTGACCACCTCGGTCTGGGCAAGACCCTCCAGGTTGGCGAGCTCCACTTTGAAGGTCTCGAAATGGTAACCCCCAAGGAAGCAGTTGTCTGCGCAGTTCAGCTCACCCGCGCCGCCCGTGGTGCGGCCGCAGCCGAGGCAGCCGCAGCCAAGAAGTAATCTTCCCTGCAGAACCTACCGAGAGGATGCCCCTCCCGGCGCTCCGGCGCCGGCAGGCATCCTCTCTGATTTTAACGTTGAGAGGAGCAAACAACCGATTCAATTCCGCAGACAATGAAATACCTCATAGTAGGCCTGGGCAACATCGGGCCGGAATATGTCGGCACTCGCCACAACATCGGATTCCACATCGCCGACCATCTTGCCGAGAGCCTCAACCTCAGCTTCTCGACCGAACGTTACGGCGACGTGGCCCGCGGACGACTCAAGAACAAACAGGTGGTGATAATCAAGCCTTCCACCTACATGAACCTCTCGGGAAACGCCGTGCGCTACTGGAAGGAGAAGGAGAAAATCGAGAACGACCACATCCTCGTGCTGGTTGACGACATCGCCCTACCCTTCGGAGCAATCCGAATCAAGCCGTCAGGAAGCGACGCCGGCCACAACGGCCTGAAGAACATCGCCCAGATGCTCGGCTCGCAGGCATATCCGCGCCTCCGCTTCGGGGTAGGCAACGACTTCCCGCGCGGATGCCAGATAGATTACGTACTCGGCCATTTCACCCTCGACCAGCGGCAGCAGTTGCCCGTCAGGACTGACATCGCCGTGGACGCCATCAAGACCTATGTGCTCGCCGGGCTGCAGACGGCCATGTGTGACTTCAACAACAAATAACCCCGCCGGCAATGAAAAGCGAAGTAAGAATAGACAAATGGCTGTGGGCGATGAGGATATTCAAGACCCGCACCGTCGCCACCGACTCCTGCAAGAAAGGGAGAGTGGCCATCTCCACCCCCTCGGGAGAGGTCGTGGCCAAGCCATCGCGCATGATCCATGTCGGCGATGTGATACTCGTCAGGAAGCCGCCTGTCACCTACTCGTTCAAGGTGCTGGCCCTTACCGAGAACCGCCTTGGAGCGAAGCTCGTGCCGGAATACCTGGAGAATGTCACCCCCAAGGAGCAATACGACCTCCTCGATGTCATCCGCATCTCAGGATTCATAGACCGCCGGAAAGGGCTCGGACGTCCGACCAAACGCGAAGGACGCGAACTGGCCCGTTTCACCGACGACATCTACACCGGCCCCTCCTCGCAGCCATGGCAGGCCGAGGATGGCTGGGACTTCGATTTCGACGAGGAGGATTTCAACGACTGATCTGACACGCAACCTCAAGGCTCACAAAGATGGAAGTAATCTACGAAGACAATCACCTCATCGTGGTCAACAAGGCCCCCGGGGAAATAGTGCAGGGAGACAAGACCGGCGACGAGCCTCTTGTCGAGACCCTCAAACGATGGATAAAGGAGAAATACGCCAAACCGGGCAATGTGTTTTGCGGGGTTGTCCACCGCCTTGACCGTCCGGTGGGCGGACTGGTGGTTTTCGCCAAGACCTCCAAAGCCCTCTCGCGTCTAAACGAGATGTTCCGCGACGGGCAAGTGCACAAGACCTACTGGGCACTCTCCCGCAATCTCCCCCCTCAGCCTGAAGGGGAACTCAAGGGCTACATCAAGACCATCGAGAAGACCAACAAGTCGCTCTACTCCCTTACCCCGAAGGATGGCTACAAGGAGGCACGGCTGCGCTACCGCCTGCTCGGCTCGATGGAACGTTACCACCTCATCGAAGTCGAGCTGCTCACCGGCCGCAAGCACCAGATACGGGTGCAGCTCGCATCGATAGGATGCACAATCAAGGGTGACCTGAAATATGGCGACAAGCGCTCGAACCCCGACGGCTCCATATCCCTTATGGCCCGCCACATTTCCTTCACCCATCCTGTAAACAAGGAGAAAATATCACTCACAGCCCCCCTTCCCGACGACCCTCTGTGGCAAGCCGCCGGGGAGGTGGCTAAGTAGAATCCCACCTGCCGTTCATATGAAGAAAGAAGACCTCAGAATAGTATTCCTCGGAACCCCCGAATTTGCAGTAGAGAGCCTTGACCTCCTGGTCAGGGAGGGGTTCAACATCGTCGGAGTGGTCACTATGCCCGACAAACCCGCCGGCCGCGGCCACCGTATGTTCGAGTCTCCCGTCAAACTCTACGCCAAAGAGCACGGCCTGAAACTGATGCAGCCCGTGAAACTCAAAGACCCGGAATTCGTGAGCGAACTGCAGAGCCTTGACGCCGACCTGTTCATCGTCATCGCGTTCAGGATGCTCCCAGAAGTGGTCTGGCAGATGCCCCGCCTGGGAACTTTCAACCTCCACGCCGCGTTACTGCCCCGATACCGTGGTGCGGCTCCCATCAACTGGGCGGTCATCAACGGCGACACGGAGACCGGCGTCACCACCTTCTTCCTCAAGCATGAAATCGACACCGGCGACATCATATCGCAGGAGCGGGTGGAGATACTCCCGACAGACAATGTCGGGGATGTCCATGACAAGCTGATGCACCTTGGGGCCACGCTGACCCTCGACACTGTCAACCACATCCTGAAAGGAGACCTCGTCACCATCCCGCAGGACAAACTGCTCACGGAGGGGGCCGAGACTTCGCTGGCTCCCAAGATTTTCAAGGAGACATGCCACATAGACTGGACACTCCCCGCAGTGAGAGTGCACAATCTTGTCAGGGGACTTTCTCCCTATCCCTGCGCGTGGACCGAACTGTATGACGCCACCGACAACGAGGGCGGAGCCATCTACAACCTGAAGGTTCTTGAAACGCGAGTGACAGACGGTGATGGCTCAGCCACCCCCGGATGCGTCATCAGCCGCGACGGTGGCCTGATTGTGGCCTGCGGCGAAGGAGCCATCGAGATACTGCGCCTCCAGCCTGCCGGGAAGAAAGCGATGACCGCGGCTGAGTTTCTGCGCGGAGCGCGAATGCCCAAATCAACTGTCGCCCGCTGACTCCTCCCCCTCGCTGAAAGCCCCGAGGTCGTTGTTGTCGGGCTGGCGTGACGGCTGAATCAACAGACGTAATGAGGTGGAGTAGTTGAAATAAGCCCATATCCAGTTGACCAGCACCGTGATTTTGTTTCGCATACCCAGTATGGAGATGAGATGGATGAACATCCAGACCATCCAGGCCGGGAAACCGTGGAACCGGAAATGTTTCAGGTCAACAACCGCCCTGTTACGTCCCACCGTAGCCATCGAGCCCTTGTCATTGTAGCTGAAAGCCCTCACCCGTGAAGCCTTTCCTGCGGTCAAGGCATTCAGGTTGGCGGCGAGCCGCTTCCCCTGCTGCAACGCGACCTGCGCCAGCTGGGGATGCCCAGTGGGGAAAGCCGGGTCGCCCGACACAATGGCGATGTCGCCCAACGCGTAGACATCCTCAAGCCCCTCGACACGGCAATAAGCGTCAGTCTTTAGCCTTCCGCCGTGTCCGACAAAGGGGGGAACCGCAACAGTCGGTTTCCCCTCCCCGGCATCGGACATCCACCTGAATGGAGTAGCCGTCACCCCCGCCGTCCATATCACCATCGACGCGGGAAGCACGGAGCCGTCGGCAAGCACTACCCGGTTCCGGTCAGGCAGATACTCCTTCATATTGGCTCCGAGCCTGATGTTCACCATCAGCGACTCCAGTGATTTCCTGGCCGCCGCCGAGGCATCCTCCGACATAGTGCGCAACAGCCGGTCTGACCCCTCCACGATGGTTATCGACATCTCATCCTGGGATATGAGTGGATATTCTCGCGGAAGCACATACCGTTTCATCTCCCCTATCGCCCCGGCTATCTCGACCCCGGTAGGGCCACCCCCAATCACCACGAAGTCAAGCAGACGGCGGCGTTCGTCTGAGGTGGGCGCGATGGACGCCCGTTCCAGCAGGGCGAGTATGTCGTTCCTGCATCTCAGGGCCTCAGAAGTCGACTTCATTGTGTAGACACTGTCAGCCAACTCCGGCATGTTGAAGAAGTTGTTGGTGGTGCCGGCCGCCACCACAAGGATGTCATATGGAATCACCTCCAGAGGTGTAACCACGCGACGCCCGGCAGTGTCAATCTCCTCCACCGCCCCCATGCTGAAACGAACACGGCCACCGTGGCGTTTGCGCAGCTCCCGCCGTAACGGGAAACAGATGCTCGCCGGATCAAGTCCCGAAGAGGCCACCTGATAGAAAAGTGGCGGGAAACTATGGTAATTGTTGCGGTCGACCAACGTTACATCGAACGCCGACAAATCAAGGCGCTTCACGAAATTAAGACCGGCGAAACCTCCGCCGATCACCACAACCCTCTTTCTGCGGGTTCCGAATTCATTGTCAGGCAGGCTCATAATGGTTCTGTATGTATAAGGAATATCATCCCTTGGTTCGATAAATAGTTTTAGAATCTAACATTCGGCACCCCGGATGTGTTTTCAGAAAAAATTAGTAACTTTGCAACACATATGCTTAAATTCCTGGGCAACATAATACAGCTTGTCTTCTCCCCACAGAAAGGATGGGAAGACCTTGACGAAGATGACTACCGCAGCGACGGACGCCGTGGCAGGATTGACATACGCAGACTCTACACCCGTTGTTTCCTCCCGCTAATCGCGATATGCTCCGCCACATCTTTCACCCGCATGCTGTTTGACGGGGGGCCCGATTTCCTTGGCGCGCTCCAGATGGCCATCATAGAGTTCTTCTCCCTTTTCCTCTCCTACCACCTGGCCGTGTATGTCTTCTCCTGGGGGATGCCCAAGATAATGGAGGGGAATCACGACCACAGGCGCGACGCGATAATGGTGCTTTACTGCATCTCGGTCATCTCGCTGATATTCCTCCTGGGAAACATCATAAAAGTGAAGCTCGCCCTGATACAGTTCCTCCCCTTCTATGTCATATTCATAATCTGGAAAGGGGCAGACTTCATCGGTGTGCCGCAGAGAAACATCGGCCAGTTCATGCTGATGGCCTCGGCCTCTGTCCTGGGGGCAGTCTACGGCCTCAGCTTCCTTTTCGACAAACTGATGTAAGACATCACTCCAACCCTGATTACCATCTCCTATGAAATTCAAGGAAGTCAACATAAAAAACCGCCGCGCGACATTCGATTACGCCATCGGCGACACCTTCACCGCCGGAATCGTGCTGACCGGAACGGAAATAAAGTCGATACGCCTGGGGAAAGCCTCCCTGGTCGACACCTTCTGTTACGTCAACAACGGTGAGGTCTGGGTGAAGAACATGTACATAGCCGAGTATTTCTACGGCACATACAACAACCACACCGAACGCCGCGACCGCAAACTGCTGCTCAACAAAAAGGAAATCCGACAGATTGAAAAGAACGGCAAAGAGAGCGGCTTCACCATCGTGCCACTGCGCCTCTACATAAATGACCGGGGCTACGCGAAACTCGTCATAGGCATAGGCCGAGGTAAAAAAGAGTATGACAAGCGCCAGTCTATAAAGGAACGCGAAGACAACCGTTCAATGGCCCGTTTCTTCCAGAAATAATGGAATTCAACCAGGAATATCTTGATTTCGTGAGGGAAAACGCCGGGGCTGACCCGGCGACACTCAGGTTGCGGCTCCACAAGGATTCCCGTCCCTGGATTCCGATGGCGATAAACAACATAGCGGCTCTGAAAAAGAGCCGTAAGTTCAGACTCGCCGAGGATGCCGACCTCACCCCGAGAGTGATTCCTCTTGAAGTCTCGGCCCAGCAGGCCACATCGGCCCGCGTCGCCCTGCTCCACGCCAACCTCGCCGGCAACGCCACCACTGTGCTTGATATGACTTTCGGGCTTGGGATGGACGCCCGCCTCCTCGCGATGGATTCCGGCAGGAGAATCATCGGCTTCGACCTCAGGGAGGAGCTGGCGGCGGCGGCCAAAGTCAACTTCGCAGACTTCCCGAATGTCGAAGTGCGCCTTGGCGACTCAGTCGCTTTCCTTGAAAATTACCGGGGAGAACCGTTCGACCTCATATTCATCGACCCGGCCCGCAGAGGCAAAGAGGGTGAACGCCTTTACAACCTACACGACTGCCAGCCCGACCTGATAGAGATATTGCCATTGATACGGCGCAACTCACGCAGGCTGATGGCCAAGCTTTCGCCAATGCTCGATGTCTCGCAGACCCTCCGCGACCTTCCTGGAATCACCTCCCTGCATATCGTGGAGGAAGGGAACGAATGCAAGGAATTGCTCGCAATCGTGGATTTCGAGAAAGAGGCTGCTGTGCCTGAAATCGTAATCGACAGATTCGCCAGAGGGGAGTTCCGCCGGTTCTCATTCACCATACCGGAGGAGCGCGACATCCTTTCATACCCATGGCCCGGAAACTCAGGGCGGCTGCTCGACCGTATGCCCCGCCCCGGGGAATACCTGCTTGAGCCCTCGGCCGCCACAATGAAAGCCGCCCCTTTCAACCTGCTTTCACAGCGCTTCGCCACACCGATGCTGCATCCGAACACCCATCTTTATGTATCCCCGGCCAATGGCGACGGTGCCATTCCGGCCAATGCGGAGGATTTCCCGGGCAACACCTATCTCATCGAACAGGCCCTCCCCCTAACATCCTCCAACCTCAAGATGATAGCCCGCAATGTCGGCAAGGCAGAAATAGCAGTGCGCAACCTCAAGGGATTCACATCCGATGGGTTGCGCAAACGTCTGAAGACAAAACCGGGCGGTGACTTAAAGCTTTACGCCGTCACCATAGCCGCCGGAGGCGGTGACACCCAAGCCCTGCTCCTGGTAAGACCAACGGGCAAGTGACGCCAGCGTGAGAGCATATTCGAGCCTGGCGGCGTTATATTCGCGGGCGGCGTCAACAAAGTAGCTTGTCTCCTGCAGGTATTCAAGCAGGGTTATTTCCCCACCCTCAAGCGCCATCTTGAGCAGACGGACATTGTTGGTGTTCTCAACCGCCGGGCCAAGCATGGCAAGCTGACGTTCGAGCATATGCGCGCGACGGCAATCGGCATTCGCAGAGGCCACCATCTCCCGGAGCTTCATCTCATTGCCCAGCATCTCCGCCATACCCTCAGCAGTTACCGCGTCAAGCGAAGAACCCCGCGAGAACACCGGCAAAGTCAGCCCTGCCGACAGACCGTTGAAATGCGTGCCCTCCTCATAGGCGTGGACATACCCCAATGTCAGCTTAGGGAACCGTTCCTTCGATGCGAGATTAATCTTTTCCAAGGCTACCTTCTCCCGGGCTTCCATCACACGGTACTGCGGAGAATTGCGCACCACAGGCTCCATTATCCCCTCATCCAGACTACACCCGTGGCCCGCCACAGGCAGCTGGTACATCGGATAGTCTGTCAGTGAGTCAAGCCAATCCTGCTTGATTTCGCCACCCGAGAGGGCTACAATCTCAGCCGTAAGGGCCGCGACATTTCCCTGCGCCTCATCATCTGCCGCCGAAGCCCGAGCATGCTCGATTTTTATTTTGTTGAGGTCGAGGATGGAGACCTCACCCTTCTCCCAGGCGCGGGTGTAGGCTGCAGTCAGGGAGTCGAGATTCTCGTGGATTTCCTGGAGCATCATCAGCTCGCGGCGCGCACCGACAAGGGAGATAAGTTTCTGCTCAGCCTCATACATGGCCTCCGCCCCGACCGCCATACGCTGCGCGATGTCAAGGGAGTCGATAGCCCTGACCACACGCCGTGTGGCTCCCATCCTGCGGAAATCAGGCAGCTCCTGGCTGACGCCGGCGGACCACCGGCCTTGTTCACCGGCCGACGATGGCCAGAGATATTCAAATTCCACTTCAGGGTCAGAAGGCACCACTTCCGCCTTCAGGCTTGATTTCTCGGCGATGAGCGACGCGCTCTCGGCTTGTCCGGCACTGATACTTGACGCAAGGCGCGAAGCGATATGCGCGAAGTCAGGTTCGGCGCCATACACCGCTCCCGTGGCGGCGATGGCCATTACTCCGGCGAAAATCAGTTTTATGCGGTCAGTCAATGAGTTCATTTTCTGTAATTTTTGTTGTTTGGACGGCAAAGTTACGATTTTTCTTCCGGTTTATGAAACGGTAGAGTATCGGCACCACGAATATATTCAACGCCGTAGAGGAAATCAGGCCTCCGAGAATCACAATCGCGAGCGGACTCTGTATCTCGTTTCCCGGCTCATTACCCCGGAGGGCAAGCGGAATCAGGGCAAGCGCAGAGGTCAGGGCCGTCATCACGATAGGGGTAAGGCGGTCAGCCGAGCCTACCGCGATACGCTCCTCAAGCCCCATCCCCTCGTCGCGGAGATGATTGTAACGCGAGATGAGCAACATGCCGTTGCGGGTCGATATTCCCAGCAAGGATATGAAACCGATGATGGCAGGGATGTTAAGCTCCCCCCCGGTAATCACAAGAATCAGCACTCCCCCTATCATCGCCAGCGGCATGTTTATCAGTATGACGAGCGACTCGCGGAAATCACGGAATTCACCGTACAGGAGCATCAGGATTATGGCCAGTGCCAGCAGCGAAGTAAGGGCGAGGGTGCGCGAAGCTGCCGCCTCACTCTCAAACTGCCCGCTGTAACGTATATGGTAGCCCTGGGGCATCTCCACATTGGCCGACACCTTGTCGCTGATTTCGTTGACCACCCCGCGGAGGTCGCGGCCATCCACATTGGCCGACACCACAAGGCGACGCACCGCATTCTCGCGGTTGATGGTGTTTGGCCCGCTCACCGACCTTATGTCGGCGAGATTGCCCAGCGGCACCTTCCCTTCGCGTGTGTCGACAGGCATCCGGCGCAGCCCCTCGACAGAAACATCTGCCGGGGTCTCGAATCTTACTGTCAGCGGAGCCGGGTAGCCATCCTCATACACCTGCGACACCTGTTTCCCTGCCATGGCAACATCGACGAACTCCGAGAACCGGTTCATCGCCACCCCGTAACGGGCAAGCATCTCACGGCGCGGCACAATCTCGATCTGGGGCCGCTCAATCTGCTGTTCGATGTTCACATCAACAACACCGCCGACACCCTTGACAACTTCGCTCACCGACTGACCTATGGCGTAAAGACGGTTGAGGTCGGCACCGAAAATCTTGATGGCAATCTGCGCCTCCGTGCCTGAAAGCATGGCGTCGATACGGTGGGAAATCGGCTGACCGATCTCAATGCTCGCCCCGGGAATCACCGAGAGCTTCTCGCGCAACTCGGCCACCATCTCGCGGCGTCCCCGACCGTCAAGCCTGTAAGGAGCCTCGATTTCCGACACATTCACTCCGAGGGAGTGCTCGTCAAGCTCGGCACGTCCGGTCTTGCGGGCCACCGTGCTCACCTCCGGCACCGACAGGATTATCTCCTCGGCCATACGACCGATACGGTCACTCTCCTCCAGGGATATGCCCGGTAGTGTGGAGACATTTATGGTCAGCGAGCCTTCGTTGAAGTTCGGAAGGAAGCTCCTTCCAAGATTGAAAAACAGTATCAGCGACACCACGAACAGCACGCCGACCGAACCGGTCACCATCGCCGGACGCCGCATGCACCAGGCGAGGGATTTCCCATAAGAGCGTTTCATCGCAGCAGCCACACGGGGTTCTTTCCCCAGCGCGTCATCCTCCTTGCGGCTTCCGAGCAGGTATGAGCAAAGCACCGGAGTGAGTGTGAGGGCGACAACGGTTGATGCCGCCAGCGCGACGATAAACGCCACCCCGAGGGGGATGAGCATGCGCCCCTCCATCCCCGACAGGAAGAAGAGGGGGAGGAAACTGGCGATTATGATGAGGGAGGAATTGAAAATAGGCTTCCTCACCTCCTTTGACGCGTCATAGACCACCTGCACCACGCTGCGCCGCCGCGACTCGGGCAATGCCCGGTTCTCGCGCAGACGTTTGTAGACATTCTCCACATCAACAATAGCGTCATCTACCAGCGAACCGATGGCGATGGCGATGCCGCCAAGACTCATAGTGTTTATTGTCACACCCATGGCCCGGAGGATGATTACTGATATGATTATCGACAACGGCAACGCCACAAGCGACACCAATGTCGTGCGCAGGTTCATCAGGAAGAGAAACAGGACGATTATCACCATCAATGCCCCTTCGAGCAACGAGGCCTGGAGATTGCTGATAGAGTTTGAGATGAATTCCGACTGGCGGAAGATGTCGGCAGACACGGTGACATCAGGCGGCAGGCTCTTTTTAAGTTCCTCAATCTGTCGGTCAAGCTCTTCGGTAAGCCCGATGGTGCCGGTGTCGGGCTGCTTCGTGATTGTCAGTATCACCGACTCGCGTCCCTTGACGGAAGCGGTGCCGATACGGGGCAGCTTACCCCCGAACCTGACTGTGGCGACATCACCGAGCCTCAGGTTGCGGCCTGACTCGGAAGGGATGGCCAGGGCGGCCACCTCTTCAGGGGAGGCGGAGTTGACCGCCCCCTTGACAAGGTATTCATTGCCGTGGGCATACATCACACTCCCCGTGGCGTTGTCGTTGCTCCCTTCAAGAGCCTCAAGCACCTCGGCGAGAGTGACACCGAGGAATTTCATCTTATCGGGGGAGAGAAGCACCTGCATCTCCCTCTCCTCACCGCCGATTACCGACACCTGCGCCACACCAGGGGTGGCAAGCAGCTGGCGCGTCACCTGACGGTCTACCATATTGCGCAGGTCAAGCACCGAAGTGGAGTCGGGTGTAAGGCCTATTATCATTATCTCCCCCAGAATGGACGACTGCGGCCCCATAACCGGTGTGCCGACCCCCGGCGGGAGGGTTTCCCCGACGGTGGCGAGACGTTCGGCCACAGTCTGACGAGCGTGGTATATGTCGGTGCCCCAGTCAAATTCCACCCACACCACCGAGAAGCCCGTGGAGCTTGACGAACGTGTGCGCCTGACCCCGTTAGAGCCTGTCATAGCGGTCTCCACCGGGAACGTCACAAGTTTCTCAACCTCCTCCGGGGCCAGGCCCGGGGCCTCGGTCATGACAACCACGGTCGGGGCGTTGAGGTCGGGGAATATATCAATCTCGGAGCGGGTAAGCACCACGCATCCGGCTATGGTGATAACGGCGGCAAGCACCAGTATCACCACTCTGTTGAGCAATGAGAATCTGATTATGCGGTCAAGCATAAGTTAGTAACTGTTCAAAATTATTTTATATTAACCGGTCATCTTATTTCAATGTTTCTTCGGCAAAATTTTTGAATCTTTTCCTCTCTTCATCAGTCGTGTAGCTCGCTACACTCCCTCTTCATAGAGAAAAATCTTCTAAAAATTTCACTCGAACAAACATTAAAATAATTTCGACCAGTTACTTATATCTTTTTAGTGGGATGTTACGGACTGGTTCAATGGGAGTGGGAATGCCCTTCAGGCACCGCGCCGGATGTCTCGGCAAGCCTGACGAATGTCATACCCTTGCTGACCACCAGTTCGCCGGGCTGCAGACCGGAAATGATTTCCCGTCTCCGGCCATCAGTCTGCCCAATCGCAACGGGTCGTTTCTCATAATGCCCCGTGGCCTTCTCCACATAAACGAAATATTTGCCCTGCTGCTCGCTCACCGCCGATTCGGCTACGGACAGGACGCCTTGGCGTGTTGAGCCGAGAAGATACACCTCACAGTATGTGCCGTTGATTACCTCCCCTTTACCTTTAGGGAGAGTGAAATACACCGGGATATAGCCCCCTGTGGCCGACGAGACCGAACGGGAGGAAATCATCTTCCCTCCGGAAGCGATTACATCTATGACCTCATCGGAATAGGCCGGGCGGAAACGCGCCCCGGTGATTCCCGCCAGTCGGGATGCGGAACTTTCAGGCAAATCGGCCCGCAGGGTCAGCGCATTGTTGGAGGATATGGTGGCGATAGTCTGCCCGGCATCGACAAACTGGCCGTCAACAACATCAATCGACGTTATCACCCCGCTTACAGGTGCGGTGGCCGACGTAGACGCGCCGGAAGCTGCTCCCCCCATCGCCACGCGTGTCTCCTCCACCCTCTGCAAGGCGGCGTTGTAGTCGCGGGTCGATACGATTCCCTCCTTGTGAAGCGGGGTCAGGCGGTCAAGCTCTCGTTTTGCGGCCTGATACGCCACCCTCGCCGACTCGTTGGGGTCGCCCCCGCTCATCCCACGGGCAGAGACCGTTGCGATTGACCTCCCGGCAGAGACCGACATGCCCGCCGATATTCCGGGGGAGAGCCTGACGATTCCCCCCTGACGGGCGGCAACCGCCCCCTCCGAACCGGGCATGGCTGAAATCTCGCCGGAGACCTTCAGCGTCTCGGAAAACTCCCCGGGCCTTACGGTATCAGCCTCCACCACGAGTTTTTCAAGCTGGTGCGGCGTAAGCACAATCAGCCCCTCGTCATCGTGGTCATCGGCTTGAGCCGGCTGGTGGTCGTGCGGTTCGTGGTCATGGCCTTCGTGGCCTGTATGGTCGGAATGGTCGCCTGAACATGCTCCAAGCATGAACAGCAAACCCGCCGCCGGGACAATCCTGCGCAGATAACGCATCTTATTACACATAGACAGAAGATATATAGAAGTGGTCAGATTAATCATACCGCAAAGTTAGCGAGTATGCCCATCTCGTGGATTAAATTATTTCGGGATAAAATTGCATCTTTCCGAGAGGTTGACTAATTTTGTATGAAACATCCACCGTATAGACTCATTTATGATTACCGTAATCGCCATCATAGCCTCCCTGGCCGCAATCGTGTTGCTGATATTGCTGATGAAGACCCGCGAGGAGATAGCCCGGCGGGAGAACGAGACAATAAGCCGCCTGGCCGCCCAAAGGGAGGAGTCAACCCTCAGGGAAGCGTCACTCCGCCAGGAAGCATCTCTCCGCGAGGCCGACCTCAAGGAACTTGCCTCCAGACGAGAAGCCGAACTGACAGGCGAGAACGCGAGGCTTGCCGCCGAAATCTCATCGCTGCGCACCGCCGCCGAAGCTTTGCGCGAACAGATCAGGGGGAAGGAGAAGCAACTGGAGGAGAACCGCGAACAGAACGCCACCCTGCTGCGCCAGCAGGAGGAGCGCTTCAAGAATCTCGCCAATGAAATCATGGAGAGCAACTCGCGCCGTTTCAACGAGACCTCCTCGCAACGCCTCAACGACCTGCTGTCACCGCTCAAGGAGAACATCGAGAATTTCCGCAAGGTTGTCGGTGACGCCTACAACAATGAGTCTCGCGAACGATTCTCGCTCCAGAAGGAGCTGCGCGAACTGCGCGAACTGAACAAGACCATCGGCCGGGAGGCCCGCGACCTCACCCGCGCCCTCCGCTCCGACTCAAAGATGCAGGGTGACTGGGGTGAGATGATTCTCGAGAAACTCCTCGAAAAATCCGGGCTGCAGAAGGGGGTGCATTTCGACACCCAGGTTACACGCGACACCGACGGTTCGCGCCTGACCGACCCTGAGGGGAAGAGCCTGCGCGCCGATGTCGTCATCTATTACCCCGACGACCGTTGCCTTGTCATCGACTCCAAGGTTTCACTCACCAGCTTCATCGACTACATCAACCTGGCCGATGACGCGGAAGACATTGGCGGAGAACGACGCAAGCAGGCGGCCGCCCACCACCTCGCCTCTGTCAAGGCCCACATAAACGAGCTTTCGCGCAAGAGCTACCAAGACCTCATCGGCAAGAAACGGATGGACTTCGTGATGATGTTCATCCCCAACGAAGCGGCCTACATAGCCGCCATGCAGATTGAGCCCGGACTCTGGCAGGAGGCCTACGACAAACGCGTATTGATGGTGTCGCCAACCCAGCTCATATCCGTCCTGCGCATGCTGCGCCAGCTGTGGAAACAAGACGCCGTAAACCGCAACGTCGAGGAAATAGCCCGCCTCTCCGGACGTCTGCTCGACAAATTCACCGGCATGATGGATGCCTTCGACGATGTGGAACGACACATTTCCAACACCCAGAAAGCCTACACCACCCTACGCTCGCGACTCTCCGACGGCCCCGGCAACGTGTTCGTCACCGCCCGTAAAATCCTCGACCTCGGAGCCAAATCGACAAAGCAACTCCCCGAGAAATAGGCCGGAGCCATCTCCCCCGGGGAGCGTGCGACATATGACGTCTAAGTCAACAGGTCCCGGTCAGCCCAATCTGACTTCAACACGGCGGTCAAGGGCGGGCGACTCAAAGGCGTGGGTCTCCCCCTTACCTTCCACAGAGATATGGTCACGCGCCACGCCGTGGGCGACAAGATAGTCACCGATGGCCTGCGCACGCCGCGCGCTGAGCTGCTGGTTGTAGGCGGCGTTTCCCGACTCATCCGCATAACCCGTCACCACCACGTCAGACCCGTCAGCGACAGCCTCCTCGGCAAGGTCATTCAACTGGGGATTCTCCTGTATTGCCGCCCCATCCACCGGGAAAAGACATATGACATCAGGGGTGGTGGAAGCATACGCCAGATTGTCGGCGGCTGATGCAGTGGTTGTCACACCGGCATTACCTGAATTTTCCTGACCGGTCGTGGTCGGAGTGGACTGCTGTCCGGTGGTGTCTGCTGCTACTGCGGCCTGCGTCACCACTGCCGATTCCTGTCCGGAAACATTCTGAGCAAGATCACCGCTGCTGATTTCAACCACCTCTATCACGCCCGACCTTGCCGGCCTTGAGGTCTCCATACGGTTCGTGGCGGTCTGTTTCCCTCCATCCCTGAAATACCAGGCATCCGAGAAGAAGAAAACCAGGGCCGCCAACGCCACCGCACCGATTCCGGCGATGATGCTGCCTGTGTTGAACCCGCCGCCATACGCTCCCGCCATCGCGGCTCTGTCTCTGCTGCGACATCTCCGGCCCGTCGCAGCTACCGGCTTGTAGCCTTCGAAGCTTTCAGGGATTTCCTTCATCGGTTCGTGTCCCTCAAGCCTTTTCATTTCGTTGTTGTAATCCATAACAATTATGATTAAGAGGCGAATAATTTACATTAAAACACCTCCCGTCACATCATTGTTAGCAACCAAAGCGTTAAAAATTCCCTACTTGTCACTATCCTTTCCTCCTACAGATTCTCGCAATCATTACTATACTATGTTGTATCCCTCGGCTGGATTCTTCCTGTAAACAATGATAAATCATATCGCCGGATCACCAACATAATAGTGTAATGATACGCAATGAGGAGACCAATCTCCAAACATTACAGCCGGAATAATATTGAAAGATGTTGACTTATATTGATAACTGATATTTAAATATTTACAATCTCCAATTTCATATAAATACCATTTCCCTATAAATTCTTCAGGCCATTTGATTGAATCTGCAAAATACACAAATACACAGCCAATCGAGAATGAGACGCGTACAGCCTGCCTGATACGGCTCCACCATAGGTGAGGACCGGATAAAGAAAGAGCCGCGGCCCTGAGGACTGCGGCTCTTTGTCGAAGCGGAAGGGACGAGATTCGAACTCGTGGTAGGATTGCTCCTACGTCAGTTTAGCAAACTGGTGGTTTCAGCCACTCACCCACCCTTCCGGGTCAAATGCGGTGCAAAGTTAAGAATAATGTTTTAATTCCGCAAGTTTTTCGGCGATTTTTTTATTTCGCTGAACCCTCCCTCATTTGATGGCGTCTAAAGCCTGTAATCTTTATTTCAACTATTTAACCCAAAGTTCAATAATCAGGATTATGTTCCTAATCCCCGCAAAACCTGTGATATTTCCGGTCTGTATAGCCATCGCCTCTTCGATGCCCCCTCTTTGGCCCACGATCCGACGCTCCACGCCAAGGACACGCAACCGCCCCTGACCGACTCCCTTCCGGAGGTGTCGCTGAAGGAGGTCTCAGTCGTCGCCAACCGCCGGAATCCGTTTATCGAGGTGGCGAAAATCGACATCGACCCCGGCAGCGGACTGACATCGGCACTTACGCTCTCGGCGACATCAGCGAAAGCGCGCTGTGGGCATACGGGGGAATCGAGATGAACCTCGGCAAATGGATGATAAACCTGGCTGTAAGGGTCGACTGGTTCCAGTTCAGCTACGCCGACAAGACAGCCACAAAGTATTCCGACCCAAACAAACATCACCATATTTCATCGTCGACATCAGCGGTTCCTTCACCTGGAAGAAGTTCACTTTCGGGCTCGCGGTCGAAAACCTTTTCAACACCAAATGGCGCGAGGCCCAGTTCGCCACCGAGACCTTGATTCCGGGAGACTCCCAGCCTGTGACCGACATCTGTTTCACCCCCGGCACCCCCTTCTCCCTGCGCGGTTCGGTGGCCTTCAAATTTTGAAAAATATGTCGTAAAACATATGATTTCACCCGCGACATCCTCTTGATTAACCCATTTTAACAAACTGCCGAAAATCGCCCTCCTGAGCTGTCAGAAGGGCGATTTTAATGGGTTAAAAATCGTAAATTGGTGATAGCTAACGGACTAAATTTGGCCATATGGCGTTTTTTTCGTAACTTTGCAAACGAAAGAGTAAATAAGAGGGTGTCGCAGAGGCGACATCCAGGCCGAAAATCGGCAAGGAAACCGACCGGGAATTTTCCCACAGAAATATGTTGTGCAACATACCGGTTTCCTTAATTATGAACCTCAACAAAATGTAATGAAGAAGACAATGATTCTCATTGCCGCCTTCGCCATTTTGTTTACCTCGCTCTCAGCCGCAGTTGACGACCGCCGCGTGGCGGCCTACGGCAAGGAGGCTCCCGCAGTCGTTGTCGAGCGCAACGGCGCGCGCCAGGCTCTCGAAGCCTTGCGAGGTAAATGGGTCGTGCTCTCGTTCTGGTCAACCACCGACCCCGTGTCGCGTCTGACCCAGAACAGAATCGCCTCGATTGTGAAATCAGCCACCGGCGACGACTCCAATGGCAATAACGGCAATGACGCTGAAATTGAATTCAAGACTCCTGCCGGAGTCTATTCTCTCGGCAACAAAACCAAAGTAGAAGTATTGTCGGTCAATTTCGACCAATCAGAGCCTCTGATGAATGAAATCATCAGTCTCGACAACCTTCTTGAGAGCTCGCAGACGAGGGTAAAATCCAAAGAGGAAATCAAACGCCTTTGCGACGCTTTTGAAATGAACAGCGGCCTGCGGTCATTCATCATCGACCCGGAAGGGAAACTTGTGATGGCCGACCCCGACGAGGAGACCTTACGCAAGCTGCTCGCCTCCCGCTGAAAACAATGAACATTCATTCCCATCAGAAAAACCTGCCCCCAGGCCTTGAGCCGGGCGACAGGTTCTTTTTTTTGCCCCGCCACATCCCTCATCCAGAAACCATTTCCTCCCGGCGGGGTTTATATTAAGAAAGGCGACCGACTCAACCGGGCGCCCTCACAACACAGTCTTACAACATGAGGGAAGCAGACAGACAGGAAGACACATCCGGCAACAAGAGCCGCATGAATCCGGATAGGAACCGAATCGGACGGTTCCTCCAGGATTTCCTGTACCCTCCCGTGAAGAGGGACGATGTCACAGGTTACGGACAGTCTCTTGCCCAACGCTACCGGGGCATCTCACCTGGAGAGAGGAAACGGCTAACCGACCGCGACCTCGGAGCCGCGCAATTGATGGCCGTGGCCATGTTGGCCGGTATTCTCGCCGGGTTGGCCGCGGCATTGCTCAAGTGGGGCATCGCGGTTTTCAGCAAATTCGTGACCGGTTGCTTCAATGCCGACGGGCCCAACTGGTGGCTGATTCTGCTTCCGGTCGCCGGACTGTTGCTTGTCGGGATATACCAGCGCTACATAATCCACCACCAGATTTCCCACGGGGATGACCGCCTGCGCAATGATTTCCGTCTCAACCGCTGTTACCTGCGGGTATCGACCACTTACAACCCGATTATCGCTTGTATCCTGACTCTCGGCTTCGGAGGCTCGGCCGGTTCGGAAGGGCCTGTCGCATACTCGGGGGCAGCAATCGGCAGCAATATCGCCGCGCTGTTCAGAATCTCACCCGCAAAGGTCAGGATGCTCACCGCGATAGGAGCGGGAGCAGGCATCGCCGGCATCTTCAAGGCCCCTGTCGGCGGTGTGCTGTTCACCATCGAAGTGCTCGGCATCGAGCTGACCACGGTTGCCGTAGGCGCACTATTCGTGGCCTGTGTCTCCTCTGCCACCGTCGCTTACTATCTCTCGGGATGCACCTCTGACATCCCCTTCAACGACGCCACTCCCCTCTCTTTCGAACACTTCCCGCTGCTGATTCTCTTCGGGATAGTCTGCGGGCTATATTCCTCATATTACGCCTCTTCTATGAGAGCCGTCGCGCGGTGGCTTGGCCGTGTCCGGAATCCTTGGGTGAAAAACATCATTGCCGGACTGTCGGTCGGCATCCTGGTCTTCCTGTTTCCCCCGCTGTACGGCGAGGGCTATGGACTCGGCGCGCACCTCCTCGACGGACAATGGGACAATCTTCTTACAGGAGGGATACTGAGCGGGAAGGAGATTACACCGGCAATCCTGCTCATCGGGGCCGCAGGCATTATGGCTGTGAAAGGATTGGCCACGGCCGCGACAAACGACGGTGGCGGTGTCGCCGGAGACTTCGCCCCCACGATCATGATCGGCAGTGTGACAGGCTTCTTTTACGCCACCCTGCTCGACAACTATTGCGGCATGTCGCTTCCAGTCTCTGACTATGTCTTCATGGGGATGGCCGGGATACTCGCCGGCGCCGTCAGGGCCCCGCTGATGGCTATGTTCCTCGTAACGGAAATGGCGACCATCGGCTACGGGCAGTTCATGCCAGTAGCGATAGTCGCCAGTTTATCCTACCTTACGGTATGCGCTGTGAAGTTTATCGGCCGGAAGTGGTCACAAGATTCTCCACACGGCGGTTGTAAAGCTCCTCGCCGAGAAGGTCCTCAAGGGTGAGGTGCATACGGTAGCGCCAGTAATGGGGGTTCTTGGCAGGTTCGTTGATCTGCTCCTTGTAGGGGTTCTCGCGGCGCACTGTGCCATCGATAGACAGCCAGTCCTGAAGCGGGAGGATGCAGAGCATCGCGGGTGAGTTGAGATGGCTTTCCACGATTTTCTCACATACCCATGGCTCGGCGAAGAAGGGGGCCTCCCCACCTTCGTGGAGGATGTTGTTGTAGAACCGCTGGGTTGCCGCACGGTCTGACTCCCACCACTGACGGATACCCGACATGTCGTGGGTCGAGGTGGTGCAGACAGTGTAATAGGGATAGTGGGCGGGATTGCCAAACTCCTCGCGGGGATTCTTGGGCATGCGCTGTATGTCGAGTGTCAGAATCTCGAGCGCGCTCATCACGGCAGGCACGCAGTCGGGAATCATACCGAGGTCTTCGGCGCAGGTGAGCATGTCGGTGGCGTCGATGATGGGGGGAAGTTTCCACATGGCCTTGCCATACCAGAAGTCGTTGTGACGGTGGTAGTAGAAGTCATTGTAGAGACGGTCGAAACACCAACGCTCGTAATCGGTCAGCGAACGGTAGATATAGGTGTACTGGGCCGAGATGCGGGGATGATACTTACCCTTCTCATAAGGATCCTCTACAAAGAGCACCTGGTCGATGAGACCCTGGAGGGCGTTGCAGAGACGGCTGTTCTTCTCATCGTCAGGCTGTCCGGCGAAGTAGTCGGCTACCTGACGCTGGGTGGCGAACTCCGGACGCAGACGGTAGCGGCCATAACCGGCATCAACCAGGAAGCGGTCGCGGGCCTCGTCGGTGTACTCCCCGAAGAAGTCGTTCAGGAAGTAATCCATTATGTAAGGGGTGGTCTGCAGGTCAACATCCAGCCAGAAGTCGTAGCTGTTGCGCAGCTCATCGGGATGGAACGGGAGAGCGGGATTGAACACACCGAGCAGACCGTGGAGCTGGTTCATCGGTATCTGCCAGATGCGGAAGAAGCCGAGGACGTGGTCGATACGGTAGACATCGAAGTATTCAGCCATCTTGCGGAAGCGGGCCTTCCACCAGGCGAACCCGTCGCGGTTCATCTCCTCCCAGTTATAGGTCGGGAAGCCCCAGTTCTGACCCAGGATGGAGAAGTCATCCGGCGGCGCGCCGGCCTGGCAGTCGAGGTTGAACAGGCGGGGAGAAATCCACGCGTCCACACTGTTGCGCGAGATGCCGATGGGGATGTCACCCTTGATTGCCACACCGTGGGCATGGGCGTAATCGCGGACAGCACGCATCTGCTTGTCGAGATGGTACTGAATCCAGTAGACATAGTTGATGTCGCTCTGGTTTGCCTTGACGAACTCGGCGACAGCGGCCTCGTCATATTCGGCATACTCACCCCACTTCGAGAAGTCGGCAGAGCCGTTGCGGTCGCGGAGGACACAGAAAGCGGCGTAAGGAGTCAGCCATGAAGCGTTATCCTTGACGAATTTGCGGAACATAGGCGCCTTGCATGCTTTCTCACCCACTTCGGCGAAAAGCTCGCGGGTGTAAGCGTTCTTGGCATTGTTGACCCTTTCATAATCGACCTCCTCGAGGGCGTTGAGTTCCTTGGCCAGGTTGTCGTAATAAGCCTGGCGCTCGCCGTCGGCCAGTGTGCCCATCTCCTTTAGACGGAGATACATCGGATGGAGGGCGAATGTGGAGTTGGCGTTGTAGGGATATGAGTCGGTCCAGGTGTGGGTCATCGTGGTGTCGTTGATGGGGAGCATCTGGATGAACCGCTGGCCGGTCTTGGCTGCCCAGTCGACAAGCATCTTGATGTCGTAGAATTCACCAACGCCGAAATCCTCCTCAGAGCGGAGCGAGAATACCGGGATGGCGACACCGGCACCACGCCAGGGGGTCTTGGGATTGACAAACCTCATCCCTGCCACAGCCAAGCTCTCACCCTTGGTGGCGGGAGCCACGGTCAGGCGGCGGTTGTCACATCCCTCCCAGCATACCACGTCTGAGTTGTTCTTTTTCAGTATGAGGAACTTGTATTCGAGGTCTTCGGGGAGCTTGTCGAGGGGAAGCGCGCAGCTCCAGGTGGGGAAGAACGCGTCGCTCATCACTACGGCCTTGGCGGGATCCCAGTTGCCCAGGGCATCGCATCCGCCCGAAACAGCCAGAACCTCGTCGGGAGCCACCATCGGGGCGTCGCAGCTCAGCAACAGCCCGGCTGCCTCCACCTTTGGAGGGAGAGCACGGCCTTCGCGGCGGCATACGCAATCGGTGAACACAACCGAATAGAAAGGCTTGTCCCAGGGCTGGTCTTGCCAGCGGTCGAAGATTTCGTAGGACTTCACCCCTTCACCGGCACGGAAAAGGTGGCCGTGGCCCCACTCGTTTTTCTCATACCCGTTCTCATGCTTCACAAAGTAGGCATATTTGAAATCGGGAGTGTCATCGGGGAGCTCGATCTGGGCTTTCCAGCTCTGCTCGCCGTACAGTTCAAGCTTGACTGCTTTCGCGTGGTCGCCATTGCCGAGGTGGGGAATGTCAGCCGTCAGATAGATGGCCTCACCCCAGTTTGTGCGGTAGTCGACGTTAAATGAAAGAATCATAGGTATCGATTATTGGTCGGTATTATGTGAGTAAGATATATTTCAGATTCAGCCTGCTCAAAGCAGCTTGATTGATATGTAACGCTTGGGATTGCGCTTCACATCGATGAGCAGAGAGTCGAGAGAGGCAGAGGCGGCGCTGAGGTTGTCATAAAGCTGACGGTCATGGGTCAGCGCGCCAAGGGTCGAATTGGGATTGTCGAGTTCAGCGGAGAGGGCCTTGAGGTTCTCCGACACAACCATCATATTGTCGACCAGGGAGTCGACAGGAAGCGTCTTGAGCTGTCCCGACAGCACCGCCAGGTCGGCGGTTATGGTGTTTACGTTGGTGGTGATGCCCTCAACGTTCCTCACAACCGGAGGGAGCTGGCGGACAGTGCCGTTTATCGACCTCATTGTGCCGTCAAGCTGCAATGTGATGTCATCCAGACGGGTGATTGAGGTCTGGAGCGCAGGATTGGCCACAAGCAGGTTGATATTGGTCAGCAGCGTGTCGATTTTCGGCAACATGGCGTTGAGCTTGGGCATCAGGTCGCCCGACACTCCGTCAAGCATTCCGGCAGCGGTTTCGCCGATGAGCTTGTTGCCGACGGCGTGGTATTCCTTTGAGTCAGACATATGGAGGGAGACAGTGGATGTGCCGAGAAGGTCCTGCTCGATGACCGCCTTTGTGCCTACAGGCACACGCAGCTCCTTGTCGAGGCTCAGCTCCACGGCCACATGGCCCGGGTTGTCATATTCATACCTGATTTCCCTAACCTGGCCAACCTTGAGGCCGTTGAGCATCACCGGAGCCGAAACCTGCAGCCCGGCGACATTCGTGTAGGAGGCGGTATAGAAATTGGCGGGTTTGAACACATTCACACCCTTGAGAAACTCGATTCCGAAAAAGAGGACGGCGAGCGCCGCTACGGCACACAGGCCGATTGTCACTTCTTTCTTTACGTTGTTCATTTCTTTTCTGCTTGTTCGGTTTTAATTCGGAGGGGCTGACGGCCGGCATACTGCCGGGAGGACGCCTCGCCGGGTCAGATTGTGCGGGCCTTCACCTCCCTGTCGAGAAGAGCCGGCCCGTAAGTGTTGAGATAACAGATGAAAGCGTTGTATATCGCCTTGGCCATCTGGTCGCACCCCTTGTCTGAGGCAAGGTAAGCCTCGCTGTCGGGGTTGCAGATGAAGTCAAGTTCGACAAGGACGGCCGGCATCGAGGTCGCCCACAACACCCAGAATCCGGCCTGCCTCACACCCATCTGTTTGCGCGAGGCGGTGACGGAGAGATTGTGATGTATCGCGTCGGCCAGCTCAATGCTCTGGTCCATGCGCTTGCTTTGTGTCAGTTCGAAGAGGATGTCTCCTTCAAGTGAGTTCGGGTCGAAACCCGCATAGCTTTTCTTGTTGTCAGGCTCGAAATCCATAGCCGCGTTCTCACGTTTGGCCACAGCCAGGTTCTCGGCTGTCTTGTGGAGACCAAGGGTGTAGACCTGGCATCCGGCTATCGTCTTGCGCCGTTTGTTTGACTTCGCCACGGAGTTGACATGAATCGAGACAAAGAGATCGCTGTGAGCCTGGTTGGCGATGTCGGCGCGCCCCTGGAGCGTGACGAAATAATCCCCGTCACGGGTCATCACCACATCGGCATAGTCCGAAAGGTGCTTCTCCACAAGCTTCTGCACCCTTGAGGCGACTCTCAGCACTATGGTCTTCTCATTGGTCTTCGCCCCGATGCAGCCGAAGTCTTTCCCTCCATGGCCGGGATCGAGACACAACGTGAATTTCTTTTCTCCTGACGCGCCGGAATACCTGGCGGACAACACCACGGGCGACAGCACCCCGGCAAGGGTGACCGCCGCGACCATAAGGAGCCGTTTAAACAGGTTTACTTTCATCGTCGGAGACAATTATGCTACAAAATTAACAAATTCAAACAAGATATCCCACCTCACCACGAAAAAAAGAGCCATCCATCACAACTTTTTTTCACATAAGGCCATCTATCACCTTACAGCGGTTTGCATCGTAGGCAAGGAATCACTGCGGGTCTACGTCGTAATAAAGCGTCGCCTGCCTCATCGCCGGGTCGGAATGCAGGTCGAGGTAGGTCTGGCGCAGCAGCTCCTTTATCTTCGAGATGGACGCGTTCACCTCGATTTTCAACATTATCCGCCTGATATACAGGTTCTGCACACGGGCCACCGCCGGTTCGTCAGGCCCGAAGACACGTCCCCCGAGGAGCTGCCTCAGCCGCCCCGCGTAACTGTCGGCCAGACGCGCCACCACCGCCCGGTCACGGTGCTTGATATAGACATATATCAGCCTGACGAATGGCGGGTAGAAATGTTTGCGCCGCTGCTCGACTTCATCATTGTAGAATCCCTCGTAGTCGTGGGACGCCACGTAGCCGAGTATCGGGTGGGATGGCTCATAGGTCTGCACCACCACACGTCCCCGGCTTCCGTCGCCGCGCCCGGCCCGTCCAGAGACCTGTTCAAGCATGTTGAAGCCGCGCTCACCCGACCTGAAGTCGGGATAGTTTATCACGGCGTCGGCATTCAGCACCCCGACCACCTCGACATCCTTGAAATCAAGCCCCTTGGTAACCATCTGGGTGCCGACAAGCACATTGGCTTTCCCCTCGGAGAAGGCCTCGATTATCTGCTCGTGGGAATGCTTGTTGCGGGTGGAATCGAGATCCATCCTGAGCATCGTGACCCCAGGTAGCAACGCGGCCAGCTCATCCTCCACTCGCTCGGTGCCATACCCTATCTCCTCGATGGCAGGTTCCTTGCATTGCGGACAGACCTGGGGTATGGGATAGACAGCCCCGCAGTAATGACACTGCAGCTGCCGCAACGCGCGGTGGTAGGTCAGCGACACGTCGCAATGCTCACACCTGGGCACCCACGCGCACTGGCGGCATCTCACCATCGGCGCGTACCCCCTCCGGTTCTGGAAAAATATCACCTGCTTCCCCCCGGAGACCGCCTCTTTTGCGCGCCTCACTGTCGCGCGGGCGAATGCCCCCTCAAGTTCCTTGGCTTCACGCGCCCGGCGCATGTCAACCACCTCCATCTCCGGGAGGGCCACATCGCCGTAACGCTTGTCGAGCGTGACAAGACCGAACTTGCCCTGCCGCGCCTTGTAATATGTCTCCACCGAGGGGGTGGCGGAGCCAAGCAATGTCTTCGCCCCGTGGAACCGGGCAAGCACCATCGCGACATCGCGGGCGTTGTAGCGTGGCGCGGGGTCAAACTGCTTGTATGAACTCTCATGCTCCTCATCCACTATCACCAGTCCGAGCCTGGCGAACGGCAGGAACACCGACGACCTTGCCCCGAGAACAAGCAGCGGCTCATGGCTGGCGAGCAGTTTCTTCCAGATGTCGACCCGTTCGTTGTCTGAGAACTTTGAATGGTAGACCACGACTTTCTCGCCGAACACCTCCTGGAGGCGGCGGGTAAGCTGGGCAGTCAGCGCGATTTCCGGCACAAGGTACAGCACCTGGTCGCCACGCCTCAACAGATGGTTGACAAGATGTATGTAGATTTCGGTCTTCCCGGAGGAGGTGATGCCGTGAAGGAGGTTGACATCCTTCTCTTTCCAGAGCAGATGGAGTTTTTCCAACGCCTCCTGCTGAGGTTCGGACAGCACGGGCAGTTTTTTCAACGGGCGGCCGTCGTAGCGGAACCGATTGATTTCAATCGTGTATTGCTCCACAATCCCCTTCTTGACCATCGAGGAGAGTATGGCCGCGCTGACACCGGCCCTCTCCAGCAGCCTGTCTTTCGGTATGTCGGCCGCGGCAGACTCCTGGGTCCCCCCCTGCGCCACCTGGCGTGACAGGTCGAGGAGCGCAAGCAGCAGTGTCTCCTGCTTCCTGGCCGAACCGACACGCGCGAACGCCTCCCCCTCTGCCAGCCCCGGGGCAAGCCTCACACAGGTCTGTTTCTTGGTGACATATCTCTCCACCAGCTTTTCAGCCACTATCAGCACGCCACGCGCTACCAGGCGGTTGACCGAGGCCGCTGTGCCGCGCCGGTCAAGCTTTTTCACGATTTCCGAGATGGAAGTCTGCTCCAGATGCTCCACCAGCTGGTAAATCTCATTTTCCAGGTCATTTTTGAGAGGGAAGGCTGAGAAATCAAAATCGGGATTTACCTCCACGAATGTCTCGCTCTCTATCTTGAGTCCTGAGGGGACAGCCGCCCGGTAGACATCACCCGAGGAGCATAGGTAGTAGTCGGCCACCCACTCCCAGAGTTTCAGCTGCGGATTCCTGACAATGGGGGAATCGTCAATGACCATCGCCA
Source organism: uncultured Porphyromonadaceae bacterium (assembly GCA_947177635.1). Taxonomy (GTDB): domain Bacteria; phylum Bacteroidota; class Bacteroidia; order Bacteroidales; family Muribaculaceae; genus UBA7173. The sequence goes on from CAMWVQ010000005.1 coordinate 35,221, forward strand.
CATCCTTGATTTCATATCCTGAGGGGGCCGACATCGGCAACCCGACAACTATCCCCGTGTAAAACTTCTTCCTGCCGAAAGGCACAATCACCCGGAACCCCACCCCGATCGGGAGGGTTCGCATTTCGGGAGGTATCCGGTAAGTGAATGTGGCCTGCAACGGCAACGGCAAAACCACCTCTACAAATTCACTGGCCATCTGGGATATGGATTTTCATGTCATCAACAGCGAGAAACACATTCGACGGGAGGGTAGGCGCGACGTCGGCATACCGCCCCATATCGTGGCTTATGTGGGTGAGATACGCCACTCTCGGCTCAATCCGGCCTATGATTTCCAACGCTTCATCAAGGGTGATGTGTGACAGGTGGGGCTTGCGGCGCAACGCGTTTATCACAAGGGTGTCGACACCTCTCATCGCCTGTATTGTCTCTTCCGGCACCACTTTGGCGTCTGTGATATATCCAAGCCGCCCGATACGGAAACCGAGCATGTCAAGTATGTAATGGTTGATTCTGACCGGAAGCACCTCCACCCCTGCGGCCTCGAACTTCTTCCCGGCTTCTATCTCGCGCAGGTCGAATCTTGGAGCACCCGGATAAGGATCGGGCCTGAAGGAGTATGGCAGGCGGTCACGCAGGTCGCGGGCCACATCTCCCTGGCAATAGACAGGGAAACCGATCTCAATGATACCTTCCTGGTAGCAATAGGGACGCAGGTCGTCGATGCCACCGACATGGTCGTAATGCTGATGGGTCACCAGCAACGCGTCCAGGCGGTCCTCACGCGAACGCGCCCCGTGACGCAACATCTGAGTGTGGAAATCAGGGCCGCAGTCAATCAGCAGCCTTTTCCCGTCAGTCTCCACCAAGACAGACGCCCTGAGACGGCGGTCACGAGGGTCAGCGGAGGTGCAGGTCGGACATCCGCATCTGAGCTGCGGCACCCCGGTAGATGTGCCTGTTCCCAAAAAAGTCAGTTCCATATCCTTCAAACAATTCTCACGCGGTGTTGGCTCACTGGTTATATCTCACCAAAAGTCCGTTCTCGAATATCACATAAACGCCACCCGGGTAACTCCATCGCTCATACAGCATCGACTGGTCGTGGCGCCGGTCAACTTCACGGGGTGCCCCGAGAGCCAATGTTACCTCCTGGGCGGTCATCCCCTCGGTCACCTTTCCCTGGCGGACAAGCTCCCAGTTGGTATCGGTAATCTGCGGATAGTTGCCGCGCGGATCAGACATAAGGAAGAGGTTCTCAAATCCCCGCAGCGCGGGTACTCCTTCGTCAACCGTCGTCGACATCAGCAAAGCCCCCTCCTCCTTGTCATCCTCAAGCGAGACGAAATATATGAGGAAAGGGTAATCCTCCGAGGAGGCGTCAACGCGGGTAATCTTCACATTAAGGAACTTACGTCCGCGGGCCGCCTTGCCGTCAGGTGCAAGCCAGCGGTCGGTTCGGGTGACAAGCTCCTTGCCGACAAGAATCCGTGCCACTTCATCGACAAGCCCAAGGTCTACCATGAACGGCAATCTCAGGTTGTCGCGGTCGCGCAACTCCTCGGCATCCCCACCGGGACGATAGAGGAGCGTGTCAGCGGGGGATGAGGAGAGTGTGAAAATCAACTCGGCCACCTTCCCTCCGGTGATAGCCGGAACCTCCCGCAATCCGCGATACACCAAGGTGTCGCCCATCGTTGCCGCGGAAGTCTTTCCGGCAGGGGCTGAATAGGTCAGTTCTCCCCGCCTGTCGGCCATAAGAAAACGGCGTCCGGGTTGCCACTTGCTGAACGGCACCGCCCTGAACTGACTGGCGAACACCTGTTCGGGAGTGTCGCCAACCTGCTGCTTGCGGACATCCTTGTATGTGATTTTGGGTGTGGATTCTATACCGGTGAAGCATCCCTGCAAAAGGAATGCCCCACAGAAAAGCAGGATGGCCGCAGGAAACCCGCAACGGGTTCCTGTCAGCCATCCGCATTTACAGATGTTTCTTTTCAATTTCATTCAGCCTTGGGAGTTATGCCCAGGTTGTGGAATATAAATGAATAAATGTCGGCATACTCGTCAATCACCTTGGCGATAGGCTTGCCCGCTCCGTGACCAGCCTTTGAGTCTACGCGGATGAGCTTGGGGGCATCACCGGTGTCGGCAGCCTGGAGAGCAGCGGCGTATTTGAAAGAGTGGGCAGGCACGACACGGTCGTCATGGTCCGCGGTGGTCACCATGATTGCCGGATAGGGGGTACCGTCATTGCGGATGGTGTGGAGCGGGGAGTATTCCACCAGGTATTTCGCCATCTCTGGAGAGTCGGCCGAAGTACCGTAGTCTGACGCCCAGTTCCATCCGATTGTGAACAGGTGGTAGCGCATCATATCCATCACGCCGACCCTCGGAATAGCCACCTTGAAGAGGTCGGGACGCATGTTGGTAACGGCTCCCACGAGCAGGCCACCGTTGCTGCCACCCTCAATCACCAGATGCTCAGGCTTTGTCCAACCCTCGTTGACCATATACTCGGCTGCGGCGATGAAGTCATTGAAGACATTGAGCTTCTTCATCTTGGTACCGGCCTCATGCCAGGCTTCGCCATATTCCGAACCGCCGCGAAGGTTGGTCTGGGCATAGATGCCGCCGTTTTCGAGCCATACGAGACGGTTGGGGGAGAATCCGGGAGTAAGGGAGATGTTGAAGCCACCGTAGCCGTAGAGATAAACGGGATTGGAACCGTCACGCTTGAGGTCTTTGCGGTAGGTCAGGAACATCGGAACCTTGGTGCCGTCTGCCGAGGGGTAGAACACCTGCTCGGTTACATAGTCGTCAGGATTGAAGCCCTTGATGTCGGGAGAGTAGTAAAGCTTGCTCTCATCCGACTCGAGGTCGTACGAGAAAATCGTTGCCGGATAGAGGAAAGAGGTGAAAGAATAGAACGCGTCGGGATATTCCTTCGAGAGGCTGAATCCGGCCGAACCGAATGTCGGCAGCTTGATGTCGCGGATTTTAGCCCCGTCAAGGGAATAAAGCGCGGGGTGGTCGGCCGCGTCCTTCTCATAATTGAGGAAAAGACGGTCGCCGTAAATGACCTCGCATCCGGTAAGCACCGCGTCTGGCGCCTCTGGAATGAGGTCTTTCCAGTTCTCCTTTGTGGGAGCCGACAGCGGAGCGGTCACTATGCGGTTCTTAGGCGCGTTGTATGAAGTCTGTATCAGCAGGGAGTCTCCGATGACGTCGATTACCCCTACCTCGTAGTCCTGAGAAGGCTCGATAACAACCCAGTCGCTTCCGGGGGTCTCGAGGTCTTTCATCATAAGGCCGTTGCCGAAGCCCTGGCCACCGACTGAAATCATCACATAACGCTCATCATCGGTAAGCCCGACAGAATGGAAGTGGAGCGGATGCTCCTTGTCTGTGAAAACAAGGGTGTCCTCGCTCTGGGGCGTCCCGAGCTTGTGGAAATATATGCTGTGGAACTCGTTGGCGTTGGAGAATTCCTTCCCGGCTTCCGGACGCGGATACGCGCTGTAGAAGAACCCCTTGGCCCCGTCAAGACCTTTCTCACGCCAGGCTGCGCCGGTGAACTTGGCCCATTCGATATGGTCGTCGAGCGGCTTGAGGGTCTCGGCGTCAAGCACATATATCTCGGTCCAGTCAGAACCGCTCCTTGAGATTGTGTAGGCGATATGCTTGCCATCTTTCGACATGGAGATGCCGGTCAGCGCCACTGTGCCGTCATCCGAAAGGGCGTTGGGATCGAGCACCACCTCCGGCTCACCGCCGAGAGTATCCATTCTGTACAGCACCGACTGGTTTTTCAGTCCGTCGTTGCTGTAGAAGTAATATTTCCCATCCTTCCAGCGGAACGGAGTGCCGCGTTTGGCATAGTTGTTGAACGCCTCGATACGTCCGCGCAGCATAGAGCGGAAAGGTATCGAGGAGAGGTATGAGTTTGTCACGGCATTCTCGGCCTCCACCCAAGCGAGGGTCGCGGCAGCCGTGTCGTTTTCAAGGGGACGGTAGGGGTCTGCGACCTTCATTCCGAAGTAATCGTCGACCACAGTCTCGGTGGGAGCCTGCGGATAAGTCAGTTTCCCGGAGGCTGTCATGTCAGTAGATGTCGCCATAGCTATGGAAAACAATGCCAGCGATGCGGCAGGCAGGTTTGCAAGTTTTTTCATGATGGTTTGAATGAACGTTATCGACTGTCTTTAGGGTGTGACTCTCGTTTTTTCAGGTGAAGATGGAGAAGCAGAATGCAGAGGGCCACTATCGCTGTTCCCCCGAAATAAAGCTGGGGGGAAGTCAGACCGGCCGTGTAGGAATCCCACCCCATCACCACCATCGCAACCAGGTATATGGCGAGGATGACCGGCACGATGACCGACATTCGCAGAATCCTTTTCATTCCTCTTTCTTTTTTCCGGTTGTGCGGACGGCGGCTCCGCGAGATGCCTTGCGCCTGGCCGTTGAAACGGTTTTGGCAGCAGCGGTTTTGGCGGGAGCTTTCTTCGCCGTCGTTTTGGCAGTTTTGGCAGTTCCGGCGGTCTTTGTCTCCCCTGCCTTTGCAGCGGCTTTATCCGTTTTCGGTTTCACTGCCTTGGACTTGGCGGAGACAGGCTTCGTTGTCTTCGGCTTCGTCGTTTTTGCCTTCGCAGCCTTCGGCTTGGCGTCAGCTGACTTTTCAGGCGATGCTGACTTTTTCGTGGCCGTTGCGGCTTTTGCCTTCGTCGGGGTCTTTGCCCCGGCAGTCTTCCTTTTTGCTTTGGGCTTGTCAGAGGAGTTGCCAGACTCCCCGGCAGTTGACTTGGCACCTTTGGCGGCTGATTTCCCGGCCGATGTCCTCCTGCGGCGTTTCACCGGTGTGCCGTTTATCGCGGTGGATTCCATTATGGCCAGCGACGGGGTTTCGGAAGACGCAGAGTCCTCACCATCGGAGGTCTTGAGGGGCAGATGGATACCGACAGAGTTCTGGAGCATCCTGGCGGTCTCATCATCTATCTTGTAAGGGCATTCCTCAGGATGGAATTTCCCGGCGAGCAGGTGGTTGTAAATCTCCACACAGGCCCACGCGTCAATCGCCGCGTAAGCCTGCTGTCCGGGAGTCAGCTCGGTTGCCTCCCAGTTGGTAAGCCGCTGGTTCTTTGAGATGCGCTGTCCGAATATCAGGGCGTATATTTTTTGCAGGCTGTTGTCTGCGATTTCATATTCCTTGACAAATGTCTGCAACTCCACGAAGCCTGCCGGGGTGAATTCACACAGTTTGGCCAGCGAATGGAAGTCATCCTTGAGCGACAATCCGATTTTCTGGATGGCCGGGTTCTCGAATATTGACATCAGGCCGTCGAGGCTTCCGATCTGCTTGAGACGGAACAGGAAGCATTCCCCCGGGACAGAAAGCTGCACCAGGGAGACCTTGTAGCGATGGTTCTTCTGGAAGCTGGGCCTGGTCTCGGTGTCGAAACCGATCTGGGGCTGTTTCAGCAGGTATGCCACGGCATCACGGGCCTTGGCGGCGGAATCTATAAGAATGACTCTCCCGGGGTAATGCACCTCGGGAAGAGCGTGTACTGTTTCCTTAGATATTCCTAACATTCCGCAAAGTTACCAAAAGTTTTTCAAATCCATACAATCCCCGTGGGGAAATAGAGGGCGAAAACAATGGCACAGGTTGCGAAAGTTACCGAATCAGTCGCGGAGAAGAATTTTCCCCGAATGGGTCGGTGTGGCCCAGATATACAAGCCGGCCGGCAACGAAAGGGAAGCTGAGCCGGAGGCTGCGGAAAGGCGTTTCTGGTCTGCCACACGGCCGTCGGGGGTGTATATGGTCATCACGCCGGGAGCCTTGTCAAGGTTCCAGTAGACATATCTGCCGGAAATCGTGAAAGCCGAAGAGTCGGCCACGACACTGTTGACCGAGGCGTTTTCGTCATTGGTGACGATGATGGAGAAGTTCTTCAGCGTCTCCCCTCCGGAGGCTACATTCACGTCAATGACATATGTGCGGATTACGTCAGGAGTCCACGGCTCGGAGAACATGCCGGCCGGCTCCACCGACATCAGCAGGGGGGAGGCCGGTGTGATTGTGGCCGACGTTCCGGTCGAACCGCCGACAGCCACAGGCACACAGGAGGTGAAACAGATGCCATACTTCTCCACTCCGGAGGTCAGGGTGGCGGTCACATCGACAGCCACATCCTCATCGGCGCCGATTGTCACGCTTCCGGAAATCCACACCTCCCCATCTTCAAGCCATCCCGGATCGGGATTGTTGAAAAGCACGTTCCCGTCGGGCAAAAGGATTCCGGCATGGGGGGAGACTGTAAGTTGAACGGCGGAGGAGGAGAGGGCCACAGCCCCGGCTGCAAGCAACGTAAAGAGTTTATTCATAAGAATTTCAATTTTGTTCGGTTGACATATCGATGTAAGCATGGGCGGTCTGGAGATATTCCCCGGAAGCCCTGTCTGTAACAAACGCTACGACAGAAATGTTTTCCACGTTCCAGGAGGGGTCAAGGGCCACGGAGAAGTCGCGGGAGGTCTTCTCGTCGCGCACGAGAGCGACGGCGTCCCCCCAGACAGAAGTGGTCGCGAAACCTCTCATTACATGGTCGTGTACATAGTTGCGGTCCCAGGTATGGTCGCCGTTGACATTGTATTGTCGCGCCACGATTCCATCCTCAAGAATCCATATTCCAATGGCGGCATCCGCCGACTTTCCGGGGAGAATATCCACCCGGCCACGCAGCAGCCGCGTGGTTTCATCATACATGAATCCTCCGATGGAAATCTCACAGAGCGACGGCTTCTGGAGGGCTTCACGCACGGCGGCAGCCCAATCGGCGTGGAGGCGCGGGCCTACCCCGTCTATGACTCCCGAGGGGTAGACCGACACACCCCGGTCGCCACACATCGCGTCTCCGAAGTCTGGCTTCAACCCTACATAGGTGGGATTTGAGGCAGGTATGGCGAACTCCCCGGCATGGATGCTCACGGCCACTATCCTGCCGGGATACTGCTCTTCAAGCCGGCTGACAATCCGGTGTCCTTCAGGGCAATTCGGGCAACTCTGCCCGGTATAATCCTCAAGCAGCACCACCCGGTCACCCTCCACCGGGGGCAACTCAATGAAACGCTCGTCATTGTCTATCTCGCCGCAACCGGAAAGAACGACAGCCGTTGCCGCAATGGCGACAGCCAGCCACGAAGTCTTGGTTGATATGCAGGTTTTCATCATATAGGGCGTGGACTTAAGTAACTGTTCAAAATTATTTTATATTAACCGGTCATCTTATTTCAATGTTTGTTCGAGGAAAATCTCCTAAAAATTTTACTCGAACAAACATTAAAATAATTTCGACCAGTTACTTATCAGAATGAATAATTGTAGGAGAGCGAGAGGCCACGGGTGGCGGGCACCCAGCGGCAGACACCGCCGGAGCAGTTGTAGCCGGCGCGTGTGCGCCCATACGAGACACTGAAACGGTTTGCCCCGTATGAACCGGTCACCCCCGCCTGGTAATAATGGGTGTCGGTGCGTCCGCAATTCCAAAGGTCGCTGACAGCGAAAGACCAATGAGGGGTGAGGGTCAGCTCGGCCATAGCGTAAAGCCAGTCGCCGTCGTCATCGGGGGTGGTCATATACTGCAACTCACCCCTGAGAATCGTGCGCGGCGTTATTGACCAGCGTCCCTCGGCCACGAATATGTTGGCGTTCACCTTGTCACCCTCCCCCTGTATGGCGGCCTTGTCGAAGAACTGGTTCATATACATCAGTGTGAGGGTGAATGGGCGCGAGAGACGTTTCTCCATCATCAGGTTGATGTCGCGGTAGAGAAGGCTTCCGGCCTTGAAAAAGCCACACGTCACCCCGTCTGAACCCATAGGCATTGACTTGTCGGCCCTGGGAAGCGAATATGAAAGGGAGGCGTTGAGACGGATACGGGTGCCATAGCGGCCACCCAGGGGTGTGCCTCGCTTGAAGTTTATGGCCGCTTCCGCCTGGTAGGCCCACTCCCCTGCCAGCCGGGTGGCGTAGGGATAAAACGACGGCAGGGTGTAGGAATGCTGTGTGGTGAAAGGCGCGAGGTTGTTGATGAAACCTGAATTGCCGCTTATTGTCCTGTCCTGACGGAACACCATATTGTCGGCTCGCCGTGCCTGTACCATAACACTCTTTCCCGACTTCATCCAGGAGAGTGACAGCATGGCCGCGTTGCCATGCTTGTAGGTGTAGCCGTTGTCGAATGACGGGTCCTGCCCTTTCCAGGCGAATTCCCCATAAAGAGCGAACGATTTATAGCTCAGGCGTGTACGGGCATCAATGGCGTTGACCGTGCGCGGCAGGTTAAGGCGGAGGTCTTTCCCGGGAACCATCACGTCGTGGTCATCCTCGCGGTGGAGAATCCATCCAGCGCCGAGTTTCCATCCCCATCCGGCGCCACGCAACGCTGGCAACCAGCGGGAGATGTCGCCTTCGACATCCGCGCCCGCAATCCACGAGCCGGTGTCCCAATGCCAGTATCGCCGCTGCACCCCTCCGAGGGCTTTCAACGTTAGCCCCTCGACCGAAGTCCACCTCACGCGGCCTCCCCTGACGGCATTGTCGATGCCGAGGGCGCGGTCTTCGTAAGCGCGGAAAATCAGACCGGAACCAAACTGCTCGTAAAAATCCCCTGCGGTAAGCTCCAGCCCTTTCACCGGCTCACCCTTGACATAAAAGTAAGGCACTCCCCATCCTTTGAACTCCGGCTCGAAGCCAGGGAGGGGATGGTCGAGATATTCAAACCGCGCCCCGGCCGAGAAGCGTTCACCCTGGAGCCATAGGTCAAGGTATGTGTTGGTGTTGAACTTTCCGTCATCTGTGGTCGATCCGATTTTGTCATCGGCCTCGGGGAAAAGCATATCGGTCTGGAACGACCCGTGCAGGGCGAGCTTGCCGGGCCAGAGGTCAATCGCCCCGGCTTCCCAGAGAGGGGAAACCGACGCGATTAAACCTGTGGCGACAGCAATCCGCCGCATAAGCCCGAATTTGGCGAAACTTATCGTCATTGTGAATATCTGTGGGTTATCGGCATTTGTTTCACTTCACGGCAGACTTCACCTGCTCGAAAAGCTCGGTCTCAGCCCCGTCGTGATAGCCGGAATGGGAATACACCACATTGCCGGCGCCGTCGAGAAGCAGCACATGCGGCACTGCCTGTACCCCTACCCCCCGGGCAAGCTCACTGTTGGAGTCAAGCAGCACGGTATAGGGCCAGTCGTGGGAGGCGACGAGCGAACGGACCTTGTCGGCATCCTGGGCCTTGTCAATCGACACGGCGACAAGCTCCACGCCGGTCTCCTCCTGCCAGTCTTCATAAACCTGCTCTATGGCGGCAAGCTCCCTCATGCAAGGCTTGCACCATGTGGCGAAGAAGCTCACGATTACCGGCTTCCCGGAGGTGCCGATGTCTGCCGCGCTGACATTCTCTCCGTCGAGATTCTGCAGCTGCACCGAAGGGAGTCCGGCGGCGGCAGACAGAGAAGAGACCGCCACAACTGCCGCTATCATCAAATTCCTAAGCGTCATATCCTTCTTTATTTCTGTCAACGTATAACTGTTTTCGAGACCTTACGTCCCTGACGCACAATGTAGATGCCCGGCGTGAGGTTGTCGGGGGAGACCTTCATGCCATCTATGGTGAAATACTCCTTGACTGCGTTTTCCAGGTCGACATCCTGAGCGACACCGGTGATGCCGGAAGCCTCGGCTATCGGGGCCCAGTCACAGTTGATGACAGCCTTGGACGAACTGTTGGAAAGCACGGCCACCACACGACACTTGTCGGGATTCTGGAGTATGTACTTGGAGACATTGCCGTTCTCCTTGATTTTGTTCACCGCCTCGAAGGTATGTTCGAAGGTGATTTCAACACGACCGTCAGTCTGCGGGACAGAGGCGGAGAAACCGCTCCCCGACTTCAGGGTGTTGGCTATGCAGACATCATTGAACTCCACAGCCACATAGTCGCTGCCCTTGGTGAACACCTCCCAAAGGGGATCGCTCCACCCGCCTGATGTCCCGGCGTAGCCGTTGAATTGTTTCCAGGATTTCGTGGTGCCGGTCAGACCATCCTCAACCAGCACTAATTCTATCTGGCATTCACCGTCGGAGACATAATTGGCGAATTCGACAGTAGCCTTGGCGTAAGCCTGGCTATGCTCCTCGTCAAGCCATTCGGCGGTCTCCAGCGTGACGGCCGCCGACGCGAGCGAGTTGACGGTGCGTATGGCTGAAGCTCCGGCCGTAGCTCCCGATCCTGTGTTGTTTGGGTCGTTGGTGCTGCGGTTCACCCTGATGGTGGGGGCATAATTTGTCTGCTGCGGAACGCTGAATGTGGATACCGCCATCGGGTCGCCGCCGTGGTAGGCGATGCCGACAACTGCATCGGAATAATCACGGCGGATACCCTCCATCGCCACATATCCCTGGGGACAATAGCCACACCATGTGCCGGTGTAGTCCTCAACCAACACACGGTGTACAGGGACGAACGAAGTGGTTATCACCTTGCCCGAGACAGGCGTCTTGGAGACTTCGACGCCGTTGACGGCCGTAACCTGGAGTTTTACTACAGTCGTGGCATCCTCCTCGTCGGGAGCCACACCCTTCATCTCCACATACCGCTTCCCGTCGACCTCTATCGGAGCGAATTCGATTGTGAAGCTACGGTCTTCATACCCATCCACTATCTGGGTATAAGTGAGTGACGTGAGCGGTTCGGTGCCTTTGTTTGTCACCATGTTGTAAAACCGGAATTCCTGTCCAGGCTCGGCGTAGGTATTGCCGAATGCCATCATAGACATGTCAACTGAAGCTTTGGCGGAAGGAGTCGCCAGGGCGGTCAGCCCGAGTAATGTGATGCTGGGTAAAAATTTCTTCATATTAGCACCTTTTTTTAGATTGATAATTGATGATGCACACAAGAAGCCCGCAGGTTGCCCGTTGGTTCTTATCTTGTCAGTAGTGAAAAGAGGTGGAGAGATTTCCACGCCGCAAATTTAACAAAAGTTTTTAACATCCCAAAATATATTGACAAAATGTTTATTCCAAATCACAAACACCCGACATTTTGCCACACGGTCGAATCAAGCGAAGATAACCGCCGGGGTGAACAGTGACCACATCATACAAAAAACAGGCCGGTGTGTCAACATTCATCCTTGTTGACACACCGGCCGATATCATTGGCTGCGGAGAGGCCGCAGAAAAATCAGTCAGTCTTTTCAGTCAGTCTTTATGATTAGGAAATTAGACTGGTTCCAGAAGCGGGTGGGGTTGGTGATCTTGAGAATCTTCATTCCGTTGGCACCGTCCACAAGCTCGTAGGAGTCTGAGGGCTGGTTTGTCATCACCTTGGCCTTCTTCGAACCGAGGTTGATGGTGCGGAGCGAACGCTTGTCTCCGGTTGTGAAATAGCTCTGGTCGAAATTCTCGGGCATTATCTTTGTCTTGCGGAGGAATCCAGACTCCATCAGGTTGTGGGCCTTGAGCTCCTTGCCAGTACCGATGGCATAGTAGCAGAGGTTCATCTCGTTGTTGAGTTCGACAGCCCTGCGTTCAGCGTCCTGGCGGGCGGTGGACTCAACCTCCACGACTGTGGTCAGGGAGTCTTTCTGCTGGCCGAGCTGGTCTACGGAGCGGCTCAGCCCCTGAATCTGTATGTTGGCGTCGGCGAGCTGGGTGCGCAGCCCTTCGATGGTCTTTTCCTGGTCGGCAATCTGGGTTTTGAGGTTTGCAATCGCGCGCTGCAGGGTGGCGTTGTTCTGGTTGCTGGCTGCGAGCTGCTGCTCAAGCTGCTCCAGACGCTGACGGCGCTGTTCGAGGGCATTCTGAATCTGCTCCATATCCTCGCGTATCTGGCGGCGCTTGTCGGGAGTCTCAGCTCCGAGCCCGCCCGAACTGAGGATGTTCTCCATCTGTTTGATCTGGTTCATACCCTCGGTGATGTCGTTGAGAATGACAAGGAGGGAATCCTGGTTTGCCAGGGCAACATGAAGGGAATCAGAAGTGGTCGGGCCTCCGGCCTGGTTTCCATCCTTGTTCTGACAGGCTGCCAGCATGGCGAGGGCCGCAACGGCCACGAAGCCTAATTTCATGATTTTCATAATTGAAACAGTTAAAACGTGGTTAGATTTTCTTAATTGTAAACACTTCGGCGACTTATTCGCCGGAGGGGTCGGGACGATACTTGTTGCGGTGGACTTTCCGCTCCTCGCGACTCGCACGGTTGCCCGACACTACTATAACGATTTCACCCCTCGGATTGTTCTGCGTGAAATATTCGGCGAGTTCTCCGAGGGTGGCGTTATGCGTTGAATTATGAAGTTTCGATATTTCTCTCGACACGGAAGCGTCGCGGTCTGAACCACACACTTCGGCCAGCTCGCGCAGTGTCTTTACCAGCCGCAGCGGCGACTCATATATTATAAAGGTGCGCTCGTCGGCCGCGAGCTGGGCCAATCGGGTGGCCCTCCCCTTCTTGGGCGGCAGGAACCCCTCGAAACAGAAACGTTCGCAAGGGAGGCCGGAATTGACCAGCGCGGGGACAAATGCCGTAGGCCCCGGGAGGGTCTCCACCTCAACCCCGGCCTGGCGACACTCCCTCACAAGCATGAAGCCCGGGTCAGAGATTGCAGGAGTACCCGCATCGGAAATCAATGCCATCACCTCACCTCCGAGCATCCGGTCGACAAGGGGCTTGACGGTCTCATGCTCGTTGAACTTGTGATGCGAGGCAAGCGGGGTCGCTATTTCAAAATGACGGGTTATGACGGCTGAGGTGCGTGTGTCCTCGGCAAGAATCAGGTTGGCGTTCCTGAGCGTCTCCACAGCCCGGGGAGCCATGTCGCCGAGGTTTCCGACCGGAGTCGGCACCACATACAGTTTGCCTGCGCCTTTTATTTTTTCGGTCATATTCAACTGTTGTTACAAGAATGAGGAAAGAGACTGATAAAACTCCTTGCCGGGAGACTCGTCGAGATTCAGGGCAAGACGCTCCACGAGGTACTCCCGGAGGGCCTGGCGGTCGGGGAGCATCGATATCCTTACCAACGCCTCCATCATCTGCTGACGCGAGCCGCCGAAAATCTCCCGGCGGTAATAGAAAGCGTCATTGATGGAGAAAGCCCTGTAGAGGTCGGCCGGCGTGATATTCCTGTTGTCGGATTTCTGTTCGACAGGCTGTTCGACAGGCTCTTCGGCAGGCTGTTCAACCACTTCCGGCTGCTGCTCCCCCCTGTCGGGACTCTCCTCTGTCGCAGCATCGCTATTCTCCGACGGGGCGGCGACAGTTTCAGAGGATGAGACAACCACAGGCTCCACATCACCCTCCGGCTCAGTGTCAGGTTCAGGTTCAATCACCACATCTGCTGTTTCCTCAACCTCCTCTTCCCGGGGGCAGTCTTCAATATCCGCATTTGCGTCTGTCTCCTCCTCAAATTCTGCACTCTCAGCTTCCGCGTCAGCATCATCGGTCGCGTCATCAGCAGCGTCGGATGACGCCACCTCTTCGGCGACCGGCTCCTCATTCCCCTCCGCTTCACGTTTCTCCGCTTCGGGAATGATGTCTTCGGCCGCCGGAATCTCCTCCTGGGCCTCTTCCGCCGGGGTCTCAACCTCCGTTTCAGGCAGTTCGGAAACCATCTCTTCCGGGGCCGGAGATTCCTCTTCCACTGAAGGTTCATCTACGGTCGCGGCCAGTTCGGCCAATGAGATTATCTTGAGTTTCAGGCCGTCAGGCAACGTGTCGCGCTCCGCGTCCTTTATCAGGAGCAGCTCTTCGGCTATGTCAGCCGTCAGCCCGAGCATACGGTCTATTACTGGATTCATCTTGATGTGGTTTAATGTTGGAGAATCAGAATTGCTGTTTGAGGAAGCGGGCGATGGCATCGCGCACCTCGGCCCTCTTGCAGAAGAAGTCATTGACGAGAATCACCACGGCGTGGGTCGGCTTGCCTTCGCTGTCGAGCTTGTATCCCGCATAGCAATGCACTCCGTTCATACTGCCGCTTTTGAGGGCGAGCCGTCCCTGTAGGGGAGTGCCTTTGAGAAGCGTCTTCACCGTGCCCTCCTCCCCTACAAGGGGGAAAAGGGAGACATACGACACAGCCCCGCCCCGACGCCCGGCCATCTTCTCAAGCAGGTCGGCCATGAAACGGGCGGTAACCCGGTTGTTGCGCGAAAGACCCGAGCCGTCGTGGATGTCGGTGATGTCGAAATCTACGCCTCGCGAGGAAAGCAGACGCCGTTCGCGGGCAATCGCCGCCGAACGGGGTTGTCCGGGAGCCAGTAATCTCAACATCCCTTCGGCGAAAAGGTTGTCGGAACGGCTCATAAGGTTGTCGAGAATCTCTCCGCCACGCGGCGAACGGTGAACCAGAATCTCCGCCAGCGGCTCGCCGGAGGTGTCGACGGTCTGCCAGCAGACGGTCACCCCCTCCGTGGCAAGCCGGTTCTCAAGGGCCTCGCCGAACGACTCCGACGGGCTTTCCATCGCCTTGTCGCCGACGCGGTTGTCTCGGTAGTTGAGGGCATACAGCCCGGCACCATATTCATACCTGAGGTCTGACAGCTCCCAACGGTCGCAGGGGCCATCGTCGGGGAACGATGAGGTATCGACCTGTATCTCCCCCTCGACAACGCGTATCCCGGCATTTTTCACAGCCCTGACTATCTCGTTGACGAAAGATGGATTCGATGGGAACTGCGCGCTCTCTATCGTGGGGTCGCCGTTGCCGGCAATCACAAGGTCACCCAGCAGGGTGCCGTCCTCGATTCTGCCCCGGGTGTAGACGCGGGTCTCGAAACGGGCGGTGTCGAGACCGGCCTCGATGGCGGCGGCCGCCGTCAGGCATTTCATCGTGCTGGCGGGCAGCATCGCTTTGTAGGGGTTCTGACTGACCACATCCTCGCCGGTTGCAAGGTCGCGCACCACCACCGCCACAGAGGAAGCCCTGTCACGGGAAAAGGGGATGACAGACCCGGCATCAGCCCGGAACACCCCGGCCAGCATTACAGCAACCACAAGAGCCAGCCCCGGCCAGAAGCGGCATTTCACCTGATATGATATGTTGTTGTTTTTTATCTCCATTTCAGCCTACGAATTTACTAAACAATCCATCTTTAAACAAACTTTTAAGGGCAAAACAGTGTCAACTCAACCAAAATCGGCGTTTTTTCCCGAGGGTTTTCCGTTTTATCCCATTTTTTTCGTAACTTCGCAGATTGAATCGGCCTCTCTTCACCCCGACCTCTCTCCGCTCATCATCAACCCTCACCGGCCGTCACGGCTACAAAAAAGCATGGCACTCAAAACCCGCGACAAACTTATAGAAGTTGCCCGTCAGCTCTTCGCCCACAAGGGGGTGGAAAACACCACCATGCTCGACATCGCCAACGCCTCGGAGAAGGGACGCCGCACAATCTACACTTACTTCAAGAACAAGCGCGAGATTCACCAGGCCGTGATAGAGCGGGAAAGCGAACAGATTGTCAGCCGTGAACGTCAGATACTCGAATCAGACGAGAGCTGTTCGCGCAAATTGCGCCAGTTCATGGAGGCGAGGTTCCAGATTCTGATATGTCCGACCGGACGGCGCGAACGCCAGGACACAGTCCCCCTGCTCATGCGCCTTGATGTCACCCGCGCCGAAAAGACGCGCCGCCTGGCCGCCCGCAAGGAAATCGAAATACTGAAAGAGATTCTCGACGAGGGGAAACGCAGCGGGGAATTCTCCGCCACCCAGGCCGACCGCGCCCTGTCGATGATAATAACATTGATGAAAGGGGCTGACGCTCCGGGTCTGGCGCTCAACCTTGACGACGCGCATACCGACCTCGAGCAGGCGCGCCGCGACATCATCGACTTCGTAATCGCCGGCATCGCCCCACGCGTCACCACCACGCCCGACTGACACCGACACTGAAACTCAAACGATAAACTTTCATATATCACCATCATGAAATTACTCGAAGGAAAAACCGCGCTCATCACCGGCGCCGCCCGCGGAATCGGAAAGGAAATCGCGATCCGCTTTGCCAAAGAAGGTGCAAACATCGCCTTCACCGACCTCGTCATCGATGAGAACGGAAAGAAAACCGAGGAGGAAATCGCCGCCCTCGGTGTAAAAGTAAAGGGCTACGCCTCCAACGCCGCCGACTTCGCCCAGACCGAAGAGGTGGTAAAGGAAGTCCACAAGGATTTCGGCTCGATTGACATCCTGGTCAACAACGCCGGTATCACCAAAGACGGACTCATGATGCGCATGACCGAGGCCCAGTGGGACGCTGTCATCGCCGTCAACCTCAAGAGCGCATTCAACTTCATCCACGCAGTGCTGCCCATCATGCTCCGCCAGCGCAGCGGCTCCATCATCAACATGGCATCTGTTGTCGGCGTACACGGCAACGCAGGCCAGAGCAACTACGCCGCCTCCAAGGCCGGCCTCATCGCCCTCGCCAAGAGTATCGCCCAGGAAGTCGGTTCACGCGGCATCCGCGCCAACGCCATCGCCCCCGGCTTCATCGAGACAGCCATGACCGCCGCCCTCCCCGACGAGGTGCGCAAGGAGTGGGCGATGAAGATACCCCTGCGTCGCGCAGGCAAGGTCGACGACATCGCCGACGTGGCAACCTTCCTCGCCTCCGACATGTCATCCTACGTCACCGGCCAGGTAATCCAGGTTGACGGCGGTATGAACATGTAATCCATACACCCGTAAAGAACCAACTACTTAAAAATCAGAGAGACAGCTTCCACAGAAACTGCCTCTCTGATTTTTTTTGAAAAAAAATGGCCGGGGATGTCACCTTCGGGAGCCACAGTGTGTCTATATTACGAGATGTCTCGAAAACAACATTAGACAACAATAACAACACTTAACTTAAATAGAATCATGGAAGGTATAATAGCAACCTCAATTCCCATCTTCATCTGTGTCGTGCTTCCCGCCCTCATCGTATGGATTGTTTTCCGCGCGAGCATGAACAACGACAACAAACGCGCCGAAGTGCTGATCAAGGCAATCGAGTCAAACAACGGCATAGATGCCGACAGGCTCGCCGACGCCCTCGCCAAGCCCCGCAAGACAGCCCGCGAGATTCTCAACCTCCGCCTGCTCCGCGGATGCATCTTCTCGTTTATCGGTCTCGGATTCTTCGCCACTGCCCTATTCGCCAACAGCGAAGGGCTCCACTCCGACAACGTCACCATCCCGATGCTTGCAGGCAGCGTGTCATTGGCAATCGGTGTCAGCTACCTCATCGTCTACTTCGTCACACGCAAGCAGGCAGGCGCCTCCTCTGAAAAATAACAATGGACCGCGAGCAATTCATATCCCATGTGAAGGGTTCACAGAAAGCACTCCGGCGCTTTCTGGTGGCCCTTTGCTGCGGTGACGCCGCGCTCGCCGACGACATCGCCCAGGAAGCCCTGATAAAAGCCTACCTCTCGTGTGACGGATTCAAAAAAACCGACAAGTTCAATGCCTGGATATACCGCATCGCCTACAACACCTTCCTGAACCACAAACGGTCTCAGCGGTTCACCACCGGCTACGAAGAGGCCACGGCCATTTCCGGGAGCGACAACGCCGACTCCTCATTCAGGTACCAGGCGCTGTACGCGGCCCTCAACCGGCTCCCAGGGAAAGAGCGCACCTCTGTCCTGCTCCATTACATGGAAGGATACTCCATCAAGGAGATAGCCGCCATCACGGAGTCATCAGAGGACGCGGTAAAGCAACACCTCTCGCGGGGACGCACGCATCTGCGCGGCCTGCTGGTCTCACCCTACTAACAACTGCTTCAACTATGGAAGAGGACAAGCTCAAAGATATTTTCAAGGATTTCAATCCCGACCTGTCGTCAGACAACGATTTCATGTCGCGGCTCGAAAGGAGCATGGACGCTGTCGAGATTGTAAAACGCCAAAACGCCGAAATCCACCGCCGCAGCAAACGCGCGATTGCAATTGCCGCCCTTGCCGGATTCGTGGCGGGAGTCGTGATGACCATCCTGCAGCCTCACATCTGCAAATGGCTGGGTGACATCGACCTCACAATCTCCATTCCGTCCGTCACGACCGTGGCCATCGACCCGGCGCTTGTCGGATGGATCGCGGCCGCCGCGATATCGACAATCATCGCCTACAACACTTACGAAATCGCTTCCTTACGGCTATCCGCCCGACAGCAACCTGCCTGATTGCAGCCCTGTATACAAATCGCTTCGCGATGCCTGTCGGGATGATATGCCGGCAGACACCGCGAAGCGATTATCGTTTATCGACAGAAGCCGTGACATTTCACGGCCTGGCGAGACGTCAGAAGAATGGGAAGAATGAGTTGGAGGCGACGAACTTGCGGTCGAATTCCTCATTTGTCATATTCCAGAACGCGAGGATACCCTGAATCACAGGGAGGATTGCCCACGCGCCGCAGGTAATGCAGACCAGGATGATTGTCAGAATTCCCGCTCCCACCTTGTTGATGTAAAAATAGTGAAGGCCGATAGAGCCGAGCATCAGCGCGAAAATCGCGTACACGCCGCGACACTTACCTTCCGGGCCGCAGTTGAAGGCGTTGTTGGATGTCGTCTCCACATAAGGCCTCGCGGGCTGCTGGTAGTGAGGCTGCTGGTAGCCCTGCTGATACCCCTGGTTGTATCCCTGCTGGTAGCCTTGCTGCTGATACCCCTGCTGCTGGTATCCTTGGTTGTAACCTTGGTTATAGGTCTGCTGACCATAGCCCTGCTGTTGCTGATAGCCCTGACCGGGTTGCTGGCCGGGCTGGTAAGGTTGATTTGGATTCATAGTAAATGTTTCTTTTTACTCTTTGACTGCAAAAATAGAATATTGGTTGCAATCCGCCAAAAAAACACAATAAAAAAAGACATCCGATTGGATGTCTTTCTGTTTTGGCGGCTATTTTCAGGAATCCTGACAGCCTTCAGGGTGAAATGTGGGTTTCGAACCCACGACCTTCGGAACCACAATCCGACGCTCTAACCAACTGAGCTAATCTCACCATTTTCAATCTTCAGGGAAACCGCCGAAGAGGTTTGTTCCTTAAGACGGTGCAAAGGTACAACAATTTTTTGATTCCGCAAGCGTTCGGGCCATATTTTTTACATCGGCGGGGATTTTTCTTCATTCTTCGGTGACCTCACCGACATTTGAAGTCCGGAACAACTCCCTTGCGGCCCGGGCGAAATCGCGGGCACGTCCTTTCCAGGCCTCGGGCACTGAGTCGACAGGCACCACCCGGTAGTTCTCCCTGACGAACCCATACCTCTTCCCTACCGGAGCTGTCCCCGCCGACGGCGACGGCTTGAAAGAGCCGTCGACCGGCGGCACGGTGAAAACCAGCCGGTATGCCGCGTCGCTGACATAGGCTTTGCCCACGCTGTCGCGGGAGATGGTCACACGGGTCACAAGGCCGCCACGCGTGTCGCGGGTCATCATGTTGGATATGAAATTGCCGTGGGAATAGGCCAGGAACATCGGGCGCCCGGTCCTGGCGTTGTCGCGCAGCTCCATCGGCTGCACCACATGGGGATGGCCCCCCATAATTATATCCACCCCTTCATCCTCGAGGAAACGCGCCCACTGTTTTTCATACCTGACAGGCGCAAGGGTGTATTCCTCCCCCCAGTGCATGGCCGCCACTATTATCTCGGCCCCAGCGTTGCGTGCTTTGGCGATGTCGGCGCGTATGAGGTCGGCGTTGATGTAATCCACCACGGCGTCGCCGCTGACGGTGAAGCCGTTGGTGCCGTAGGTGTAATTTACAAACCCCACCTTGAAACCGCTGATGTCGACCACCAGCGGCATGCGGGAGGCTCGTTCGGCGGCGTCGGTGTATGTGCCGATATGCGCCAGCCCGAGCGAATCAAGCGCGGCCACGGTCTGTTTGAGTCCGCGGTCGCGCCTGTCAAGGGTATGGTTGTTGGCGGTCAGGAAAAGGTCGAAACCCGCATCGGCGAGCGCCTCGACATAGCTCACCGGGGCGTTGAACTGGGGATAGCCGGAATATTGGCCACCGGCCACGGGTGTCTCGAGGTTGACAACCGCATAATCGGCCTGACGGACATATGGGGCAATCGCCGAGAAGCAGTATGAATAATCATACCCCTCCCCACCCCTCTTCGCGGCCTCAAGCTGGCCGGTGTGCATCATGGCGTCACCGGCGAACACCAGCTCTATCTCCCCCGCCGAAGCGAGGGACATCACGAAAGCCGCAGCTGCCGCCACAAGACTGTTCATAGCCCAAACACGGTGATTTCCTTAAAATAACGCCTCAGAATCACTGATAGATGGCTTTCTTTCCTGCAAGGAGGGTGTTGCGCATCAGCGAGACAATCGTCATCGGACCGACACCGCCGGGAACCGGGGTGATATAGGCGCACTTGGGAGCCACTTCGTCGAACTCCACATCGCCGCGCAGACGGAAACCGCTCTTACGGGTAGCGTCGGGGACACGGGTGGTGCCGACATCTATCACTGTCGCCCCCTCCTTGACCATATCGGCGGTAACGAAGCCCGGCACACCCATCGCGGCGATGATTATGTCGGCGTTGCGGCATACCTCCTTGAGGTCGCGGGTGGCGCGGTGACACACCGTGACGGTGGCGTCGCCCGGATACCCTTTCTGCATCAGCAGGGTAGCCACAGGCTTGCCGACGATGTTGCTTCGCCCGAGCACCACGCAGTTGGCTCCCTTGGTGGGGATTTCGTAACGTTCGAGCAGGGTGAGGATTCCGGCGGGAGTAGCGCTGTGGAAACAGGGCAGACCGATTGACTGGCGGCCGACGTTGATGGGGTGGAAACCGTCGACATCCTTGCGGTAATCGATGGCCTCGATGACCTTCTGCTCGGAGATATGACGGGGCAATGGAAGCTGCACGATGAAGCCGTCCACATCCTCGTCGCGGTTGAGCTTGTCGACAGCCTCAAGCAAGGTGGCCTCGTCGATGTCATCCTCGAAACGAATCAGCGAAGACTTGAACCCGCACTCCTCACAGGCTTTCACCTTGGAGGCGACATAGGTCTCACTGCCGCCGTCGTGGCCCACGAGTATGGCGGCCAGATGGGGACGTTTCTCTCCGCGGGATACCATCTGGGCAACCTCGGCGGCTATCTCGGCCTTGATTCTGGCGGCCGTCTCCTTTCCGTCAATCTTTATCATCGGTTTTAGTTTTATGGATTATCGGCGTCCGCGCATAGCGCGCATCATCTTCATGGGATTCTTCATCGCCGTGGCGGCCTTCATCATCTTGCGGGTCTGCTCAAACTGGGTCAGCAGGCGGTTGACCTCCTGGAGTGAGGTTCCCGACCCGGCGGCGATACGCTTGCGGCGGCTGCCGTTGATGATTTCGGGATTCGTACGCTCCTTGGCGGTCATCGAGCTGATGATGGCCTCGATGCTCTTGAAAACGTTGTCGTCGATGTCGATATCCTTTATCGCCTTTCCGAGGCCGGGAATCATCGACGCGAGGTCTTTGAGGTTACCCATCTTCTTGATTTGCTGAATCTGGGCAAGGAAGTCATTGAAATTAAACTGGTTGCGGGCAAGTTTGCGCTGGATTTCGAGGGCCTGCTTCTCATCGAACTGCGCCTGGGCCTTCTCAACCAGGGAGACGATGTCACCCATGCCGAGGATACGGTCGGCCATTCGTGAGGGGTGGAATAGGTCGAGGGCGTCGAGCTTCTCGCCGGTTCCGACAAACTTGATGGGCTTGGTGACGACGGTACGGATAGAGAGGGCCGCACCGCCACGGGTGTCACCGTCGAGTTTGGTGAGCACCACTCCGTCGAAGTCGAGACGGTCGTTGAACTCCTTGGCGGTGTTGACGGCGTCCTGACCGGTCATCGAGTCGACCACGAAGAGGGTCTCCTGCGGCTTGATGGCGTTCTTGATGGCCTCGATTTCATCCATCATCTGCTCATCGACAGCCAGACGTCCGGCGGTGTCGACAATCACCAGGTCGAGATGGTTCTGCTTGGCATAGGCGATTGCGTTCTTTGCAATCTCTACGGGGTTCTTGTTCCCCTCCTCAGTGTAGACCGGCACCTCGATCTGCGAGGCCAGCACCTTCAGCTGCTCGATGGCGGCGGGACGGTAGACGTCACAAGCCACAAGCAGGGGACGTTTCCCCTTCTCGCTCTTGAGCTTGCGGGCAAGCTTGCCTGAGAAGGTGGTCTTACCCGAGCCCTGCAGACCCGACATCAGTATCACAGTCGGATTGCCCGAGAGGTTCACCTGGGCGGTCTCGCCACCCATCAGGGTTGCCAGCTCGTCGTGAACAATCTTCACCATAAGCTCCTGAGGCTTGATGGCGTTTATCACATTCTGGCCGAGGGCCTTCTGCTTCACGGTGTCGGTGAAGCTCTTGGCCACCTTGTAGTTGACGTCGGCGTCAAGGAGGGCGCGGCGCACATCCTTGAGGGTTTCGGCCACATTGATTTCGGTAATCTTACCTTGGCCTTTCAGTATTTTGAAACTTCTTTCAAGTTTCTCGCTTAGATTCTCAAACATATGTCGGGGAGGGATTTGCCTTTAAACTATAAAAACGTCAGACCAGCCTGTTCGTGGCCGTGTCGGGGAAAACTATCGAAGGTTTGAAACCACGGGCTTCCTCATAGGGCATCGACGCGTAGGCCATGATAATCACTATGTCGCCGGGCTGCACCTTGCGGGCGGCGGCGCCGTTGAGGCATATCACGCCTGAGCCGCGCTCGCCGGGGATGGCGTAAGTCTCAAGGCGTTCGCCATTGTTGTTGTCGACGATGTAGACATGCTCGCCGGGAAGGATGTCAGCGGCGTCCATGAGGTCCTCGTCGATGGTGATGCTGCCGATGTAGTCGAGGTTCGCCTCGGTGACGGTGACCCGGTGGATTTTCGATTTCAGTATTTCAACGTTCATGTCAGCGTTCATATTTGATATTGTCAATCAGCCGGACATCGCCGCAATAACAGGTGATGCATCCTACGGCCTGACCGTTATGGGGTGTCGACCACTCCTGCAGGGGCTGCATCGTCAGCGGATCGACGATTTCGTAATACTCCACCTCCATCTGGGGGTAGGCGTTCAGCTCCTCGGTCACCAGGCGGCGGGTGTCGTCGAGGCTGTGGTCACGCGCCCATTCGACGCTCTTGGAGAGTATCCGGTGGATGGCCGGGGCAACCGCGCGGTTCTCGGGGGTCAGCCTGACATTGCGGCTGCTCATCGCCAGCCCGTCATCCTCGCGGCATATCGGACAGTCGACAATCTCGATCGGGAACTTCTCCAGCTCCACCATACGGCGTATGACGGCTATCTGCTGGAAATCCTTCTCGCCGAAATAGGCGCGGTCAGGCTCCACGAAGCTGAAAAGCTTGCTGACCACCTGCGCCACACCGTTGAAATGGCCCGGGCGCATCGGCCCCTCCATCACGGCGGCTACCTCCCCGAGGTCGAAGACGCGGGTGTCCTCCTGGGGATACATCTCCTCCACCGTGGGGATGAAGGCTATGTCGACTCCCGCCTCACGGAGCTTGGCGCAGTCGGCCTCCTCGGTGCGGGGATATGTCGCCAGGTCGGTGGCGTTGTTGAACTGGGTGGGATTCACGAAGACACTGACCACCACCGCGCCGTTCTCGCGGCGCGCGCGGTCAACCAGTGAGATATGTCCGGCGTGGAGGGCACCCATCGTGGGCACCAGCCCTACCGAACGTCCCTCGGCCTTGAAGCGGGCCACTGCTTCTTTGAGCCCGCTGACACTTCTTATTATTTCCATTTGTTAACAGTCAGGAATTTTTACGGGTGCAAAGTTACGTTTTTTTTCAACATCTACCGCCAAAAATCCCAACAAATACCGTAACTTTGCAACTCTTTCACCCCCAGCGAGCCATCGAGACATTACATATGAGACAGGAATTTGAATCCACACTGCTTGAAAACTGCGTGACCGAGATTTCCAGGCTTCCCGGCATCGGGCGCAAGACGGCGCTCCGACTGGCCCTCCACCTCCTGCGGCAGGATGAGGGGACGGCCAACGCCTTGGGAAACGCCATCATCGACATGCGCAAAGGCATCACCTACTGTGAGGTGTGTCACAACATCTCCGAGACCGAGCTTTGCCCCATATGTGCCGACACCCGCCGCGACCGCGCCACGATATGCGTCGTCGAGTCGGTGAAAGATGTGATGATACTCGAGAGCACCGGCCAGTTCAACGGCCTTTATCACGTCCTCGGCGGGGTCATCTCCCCCATCGACGGGATAAGCCCCGACCAGCTCGAAATCGATTCCCTGATTGCCCGCGTGGCCGAAGGGGGAATCCGGGAGGTAATCCTCGCCCTCGGGGCGACTATGGAGGGTGACACCACCGGCTATTACCTCTACCGGCGCCTGGCTCCATATTCCGATGTCAAAGTCACCCAGCTCGCGCGCGGCGTGGCCCTCGGCAACGAAATCGAGTACACCGACGAGCTGACCCTCGGCCGCTCCCTCACCAACCGCACCCTATTCGCCGACTCCCTCAATCCCTGAACCCGATATTACATTAATATATGGAAAAGGCAGGAAATAACAGGGAGACAACAGAGGTCAGGCTGCGGGCGGTCGAACCCTCGGATGTAGACCGGCTCTATCTGTGGGAGAATGACCGGAAGATATGGCCGTTCGGGGGGACACGCGCGCCCATGTCGCGACATCAGCTTTGGGAATACGCGAGCAACTACGACGCCAACCCCTTCTCTGCCGGTCAGCTGAGACTTATGATAGAGGTGGCCACGGATGACGGCGACGACAAAGGGATTGCCACGTGTGGCGTCCTCGACCTTTACGACATCGACCCGGTGAACTCGCGCACCATGGTAGGGATTATGGTCGCGCCGCAATGGCGCGGCAGGGGAATCGCGGCCCGCGCGCTGAAGGCCGCCGGGGAGTATTGCCGCGACACACTCGCCTTGGCGACAATCGCCGCCGAAGTCGCCGCCGACAACCTGCCGTCGATAAAACTTTTCGGGGAGAAAGCGGGGTATTCAGCCGTCGGCCGGAGACCGTCGTGGTATCGGCGCGCAGACCGATTTGCCGACGCCGTTCTTTTCCAGAAAAACCTCTGCTGACACAATTTTTTTCACCACCCCCGACAAGCTACGCGCCCGACCGGAACCAACCGGCCGGGCGATGTTTTTAAGGGTGTCGCCATACACGCAACTCATTGGAAACGTTCCCGTTAATCACGCCGGCCGGATTGGAAACGTTCCCGTTAATTTTTTCGGCAAATTCCGAAAATAGAGAACGGAATATGTATATCTTTGCATCGTCAAAACAAACCAAGACAACGGTTTTTTACCTCGAATCGAACTAACTGAACATACCATAAAAAAAACTCTTATGAAACATTTTTCCGCACTCCTGTTCTCGGTGATGGCAGTGGCCGGCTCAACCCAGGCACAAGACTTCACCGTGCTTGCTACCCCTGAAGAAGTTTACACCTACTCCATCGAAGAGGTCTCCGGCGCAAAGGCAGACTTCAAGGCCGTCCTCGACAACGCGAGCGCGACCGACGCAGAAAAGACTGCCGCCATGCAGGCCTACCAGCAGAACGCGACTCCTGCTCCCGGCTATGCCTTCGATATGACATTCCTTATGTCTTACACCGCCGTCACCTCTGACAATGTCGGGAAATACACCCAGGCAAAACTTGCCGAGACCTGGCAGAACGACATAGACGGACTCACCTTCGGCTCGGGCAGCGTACTGGCTGCAAAGGCACCCGAAGGCAAACCAGCTTATATGTGTCTCAACTCAGCCATTCTCAGCAATGAAAGTTCATACAACAAATTCGCTGTCTACCAGAATGTGACACTTTCAAAAGGCTCATACGTTCTTGAAAGTGAGGCATACGTCACCGGAGCAGCTAAAACGGCCAATCTTGCAGCAGGCTCCGCTGTCAGCGCCGACATCGTCGGAGGCGGAGTGATGAGCGACTATTCCGTATCTTTCAAAATGGATAATTCCGGAGATATCAAGCTCGGTTTCCTGCGCAATTCCAAAGTTGGAGGCCTCACGCGCATCTACTTCAACAATGTAGAGCTCTACAAGGTGTCTTCCATCATCGCCATCAAGGATGACGCCACCGCCGGACTGGCAGAAGCCACCAATGTCGACATACAGCTCTGCCGTGATTTCGAAGCAGGCGTGTATGTGCCCATCTGCCTCCCCTTCGTAATCGAGAACTGGCGCGACATCTTCGATGACCTCCAGATATGGAACAACTACGCCGACGACGAGCTGACTTTCGCCACTATCAGCGGCGCCAACACCCAGGCCCGCAAGCCCTACCTCGCGAAGACCAAGGCCTCCATCTCGGCCGAAAACTACCTGATGTTCTACGGAGTGGATATTCAGAAAGGCAACCCCGGAAGCTGGACAAAGAGTGTGGCCGAGGGTGAAGAGCCCTTCCCCGTCAAGATGGTCGGCAACTGGGAGACAACCACCGTTCCCGCCAACTGCTACTACCTCTCCGACGGCGCATGGGTTCTGAGCGACGGCTCTGCCACCATCCCCGCTTTCTCAGCCTACATCGACGCGACTGCCCTCGACACCCACCCCACCACCCTCAAGATGAACAATGGCAGCGGCACTGCTTCCATTCTTGACAGCGTGTTCACTTCCGAGACTCCCGCTTTCTCAAATGTCTACAACCTCCAGGGTATCCTCCTGAAGCAGAATGTGGCTACTGAATCCGCCCTCGAAGACCTCCCCGCCGGCATCTACATCATGAACGGCAAGAAAATCCGCAAAAACTAATTCCTTTTTCATAATTCCACTTACAGGGGCGCGCCGTGGCGCGCCCCTGTTGTTTAACCACCACACCTGACACCTGCCATGACACGCCGCACCACAGCTTCCATCTTTTCCTCATTTCTGCTCGCAGCCTCGGCTGCGGCCCAGTCCTCCTCATACCTTATCGAGGGGGAAGCATTCCAGTTCAAAGGAAAATGGGTAGTTGAGAAGTCTTCCGACTGTCTCGGATCCGCGATGCTGCGTGTCTACCAGGACAACCGCGCCGAGCCTGAGGAGGACGCGCTGACAGTAGTCAACATCACCGAGGGCGGCACATACCGCGTATGGACCCGCTCGCAGGATTACGCCAACTCTGCCCGCCCGCGCACATTCACCCTCACCGTCGACGGGAAGCGTATGGCCCAGAGCGGCAACCACGGTGTGGCGGCCTTCCACTGGGAGATGGTCGGCGAGGTCACCCTTGACCGCAAGCCGACCCTGCTGCGTCTCAGCGACACCGGACTGTATTTCGGACGTTGTGACGCCATCTTCCTGACCCCCGACCCCACTCTCGACCCCAACACGATGGCCAACACCGAAATCGCCCGCTGGAGGCGAAACCCGGTGACAATGGACTACACCACAGAAAACGCCCCCTCGATCGGCGCGCCTCTCGATGTCGAGAGCGGCTACACCGTGCTGGCCACCGCATCCAACGACAAAATACGCGTCAGCTTCGTGCGCCGCCCCTCAGATGGACTGATTGTCTGCAAGACCGATTTCTACGCGGCCGGTTCCTGGCGGCGGTTCTCCGGCCAGAAAGAGGACAACCGGGTGGCCCTGATTTCAAACCCTTCCACCACTCTTTCTGTCAACCACAACCAGTTTTATCCCGCGTGGAACAGCTGCACGGCCTCACGCACCTTCACTTTCGAGGGTAACAGCTACCCGGTCGCCATCGACGGCGACAGCAGCAACCCCTTCTTCACCGGGGAACTTACCGAGCCCCGCGCGACAGCCGTCACCAAGACTTCTGGCAACTGCATAAAGGTCACCTACGACTGCGGCGACAAAGGCTCCCTCACCGGTTACTGGACCATTCCTGACACCGGCTCGCACATCTCCGTGAGGTTTCTCTTCAAGCCTGCCGCCGACGGCACATATTCCCTCGCCCTGCACGGCGCCAAGGGTGTGGCCGACAGCGACGTCGCCGGTGGCCTCATGCCGCCGATGTATGCAGGCCTGCGCCTCCCCTCCACACCCCAGATGCTTTTCTCCTCGATGATGCCCCAGTGTCTGGCCGCTGTCTCCCGCCTCGAAAGCCACGGCAAGGCGACGGCGTTTGTCACCGCCGACCTCGACGGCTTCACTAATGCCTGGGGCGGCTATGACTACTCCCCTGTCGGGTTCACCCTCCGCAACAGCCTCGGCGAGCTGCAGCCTGTTGGCATCTCCCCCCTCCCCGGCATGGCCGACGCCAAGGTCAAGAGCGGCCGCACGATGGAGGCCCGGTTCATCACCGGTGTAATCGAGGGGGCGTGGGATGACCTCCTGGAATACGCGAGCGAGAATATCTTCGGGGTATCTGACTACCGCCGCCCGAGCGGAAGCTCTCTCACCGAGACCATGGCAAACATCGTCAGGCTGATCAAGGATGACACCCACAGCGGATGGGAACCCTCCCTGAAGGGGTTCTGGGACATCGAGGCCGACGGCAACACTACCCCGACTGTCGTCCATTCCGCCCCGCTGGCCCTTATCGGGGCCTCTGCCCTCACCGACGACGAGCAGCTCTACGAAAGCCGCGCCCTCCCCACCATCGAATACCTCCTCTCCCGCAACGGCTACCGCACCCGCGCGAATGCCCCTGCCCCGTTGGCCCCACTTGTGTCGCAGTTCCCCACCACCCTGTATGAGGGAGTCAACACCCTCACCGGCGGACTCAACCCCTGGCTCTCCGCGCTCGCCCTCCCCGACGGGGAGACCCGCGCCGCCAACGGCTATTTCAGCACCCTCCAGCTTTTCAGCCAGGAGCTGGCCGCCTACCGCCTGACCGGGGATTCCCGGCGCCTCGACAACGCGCGCGCGCTCGCCGACGCATATGTAGGGGAACTGACAGGCGACCGACTCGCCGACATGGCCGCCGGAAGTTTCTACAACAGCCAGATGATTCCCGACTGGACTCCGCTGCTCGACATCTACAAGCTTACCGGGGATGAACGTTACCTCCAGGCCGCCATCCACGGGGCGTCACACACCGTTGCCGGTGTCAAGACCTGGCCAAGAGTCGCCGATGGGATGCAGACAATCCATCCCGGCGGCACATACGACGGGGTGACCACCATCTGGTGGAAAGGGGCGGAGCAATACCGCCTCGGTTTCCCCCGGAAGGCGGGAGACTCCCCCGAACATGACGTGGAGGCCTGGAAAGTGTCGTCGGTCGGACTCGGCATGGAGCAGCCGGCCACATACTTCCTGCGCACCGCCGGGAAGACCGTCCGCCCCGTCTACATGAGTTCCTGGGCCCCGCGCCTCATGGACCTCGGCGCCCTCAGCGGAAAAGGCATCTTCGACACCTACGCCCGCAACGCCGTCATAGGCCGTGGCGAGAACTACCCCGGATACTACGCCACCGGATACACCGACATCCCCGCCTCACCCCGTTTCCCCTATGAAGGCCCCGATGTCAGCTCCATCTATTACCACCATATTCCCGCCTACCTGGCGATGACCCAGGATTTCCTCGTGACCGAGTTCATCACCCGCAGCAACGGCGCGGTATCATTCGAGGGCGCCCGCCAGGAGGGATTCGTCTGGTTCGCCAACAACATCTACGGCAACGCCCGCGGAACCATCCTCGGTGAACCGGCGCAGCTCTACATGCCCCTCGACTGCGTGACCTGCGACAACCCCGACATCAACATACTGACCGCCCGCAACTCCTCGCGGCTGTTCATACTCCTCACCAACGACGGTACTGCCGACGCAAACGTGAGCCTCACCATCGGCGAACAGCTCCGCACCCGTCTCATCAACCCCGAGACTACGGTGACGGCGAAGGTGGCCCCGAGGGATGTCACCATCCTCACCCTCGACGCCGATTTCCCTGAATTCGCCGCGAAGCCGCCCCTGGCCGACGGCATGGAAATCATCCCTACCGACACCCCCGCCGGAAACATCTATCTCTACCGCATCCGTTCACCCTTCGGGTGGGACTCCCTCTATGGTTTCGCCGACTGCGGGGCTGTTGCCGGGCTGGAGATAACCGCCGAATGCGACGGCATGTCGAGTGACGCCGACGCGTGGCCTTATGAGTGGAGCTTCTCTCGCTTCCCCTACGACCAGCCCGCCGAGGTGAAAATCACCATCTCGAAAGACGGGAAGCCCCTTAAAACCGTGACCGCCGGTTTCGACGGGGGTTCAACCGGGGTCGAAGATGTCTGTGTCGACCTCCCCTCCCCGCAGCCTGCCAAGGGGATATTCACCCTCGACGGACGTCGCCTCGACCATATCACCGGCCCCGGCATATACATTGTCGACGGGCGGAAAATTTTGAAATAATAACGCGTTAATAATATGAAACCGTTTATGTATTGCGAAATAAGTGCTAAATTTGCATCAGGAAAATGGGTCTGCCGACCTCAACTTGCCTTAAATCGTATTGCATGAACACTCATATTACCATTAAAGACATAGCCAAAGCCCTCGGCATCTCCACTTCGACCGTTTCGCGTGCGCTTTCCGACGCCTGGGATGTCAAACGCGAGACCCGCGAGCAGGTGCTGGCAATGGCAAAGAAGCTTAACTACCATCCAAACCTAAACGCAAAGAACCTGCAGAACAAACGGACCGGAACCATCGGCATCATAATCCCGGAGTTTGTCAGCAGCTTTTTCCCGAATGTCGTGATGGGCATCCAGGAGGTACTCTACCAGGAGAACTACCATATGTTCATCACCCAGAGCAACGAGAGCCGTAACCAGGAACTCGACAACCTCCGCCTGCTGCGCGAGCATATGGTGGAGGGCATCATAATCTCCACAACCAATGAAGGAGGCAACGAGGAAGCCTACAAGGAACTGATGGACAACGGTATGCCGCTCGTGTTCTTCAACCGTTGCCCCAAGACACTGGCCGCGCCGAAAGTGCTCATCGACGACTGCCTGATGGCTGAGAAAGCCGTCGAGCACCTGATAGAGACCGGCCGCCGCCGCATCCTCCACCTTGTCGGCCCTGTCAACCTCGAGGTCAGCGCGATGCGCGCCCAGGGATTCTCCAACGCCCTGAGCCGCCACGGACTCGACCCGGAGGGGAAGTGCATCCCCGCCGGAATATTCATCAAAGACGGACAGGCCGCCATGGAGAAACTCCTCGCCGAAGGGGGACAGCTCCCCGACGCGCTCTTCTGCTTCAACGACCCTGTAGCCATCGGGGCGATGAAGGCATTGAAGAACGCCAGAGTCAGAGTGCCGGAGGATGTCGCCATCGTCGGCTTCAGCGAAGGCTCTATGGCAACCATCGTCGAGCCTCAGCTGACCACCGTACTGCAGCCGATGAAAGAGATGGGACGCCAGGCGGCCCAGCTGCTGCTCGACCAGCTCAAGGCTACGCGTCGCCAGTCACCCCGCACCGTCTGTCTCGAAGCGACACTCAACATCCGCGAATCGTCGGTGGGAAAGTGACCCCTCACCCATCAGTGACCAGACTCCACACACCCTGAAATCACCCGGAAACCAAGACATCTCCGACGGCCCGCAAGCCGGCGGAAACGACCTGCAATGTTCGGTAACGTTCCCAAAAATCAAACGGGAACGTTCCCGTTAATTTTAATGTAAGTTTAGGAAAATCACACGTTTATATTTTCTAAATTTGCATTACGGATCGGGACGGAACCCGACCGGAGTATAAGCTAATACCAACGAAACATGAGCAACGTCGATCTTGTAACCATCCTGTTATT
Organism: uncultured Porphyromonadaceae bacterium; assembly: GCA_947177635.1. Taxonomy (GTDB): domain Bacteria; phylum Bacteroidota; class Bacteroidia; order Bacteroidales; family Muribaculaceae; genus UBA7173. The sequence goes on from CAMWVQ010000005.1 coordinate 66,996, forward strand.
CTCGCTCGGTGTCCTGCTGACCGGGGTCGCATTCTCGCGCACCGGAAAGGACATGAAGAGCTTCTTCGCCGGGGGCGGAAATGTACCCTGGGGAATGAACGGACTGTCACTTTTCATGGGTTTCTTCTCAGCCGGCACCTTCGTGGTGTGGGGGTCAATCGCCTACTCCTACGGAATCGTGTCGGTGATGATTCAGCTGACCATGGCTGTAGCCGGATTTGTGGTCGGCACCTGGATTGCCCCACGTTGGCAACGGACCCACACCCTGACCGCCGCCTCCTACATCAGCGAACGCCTCGGAGTTAATGTGCAGAAATTCTACACATACATATTCCTGGTGGTCTCGGTGTTCACCACTGGCAGCTTTCTCTATCCTGTCGCCAAGATAGTCGAGGTGTCGGCCGGCATACCGCTGACCACCTCGATACTCGTCCTGGGGGCGTTCAGTATGATATATGTGTCAATCGGAGGTCTGCGCGGCGTCGTGGTGACCGATGTGCTGCAGTTCATCATCCTCTTCTCGGCGGTCATCATCGTCGTGCCCCTCTCCTTCGAGAAAGTCGGCGGGGTCGGCAACTTCCTGGCCAACGTGCCTGAAGGATTCTTCGAACCTGTCCACGGGGAATACTCCTGGTGGTTCATCCTCGCCTTCTGTGTCTACAACTCCTTCTTCCTTGGAGGGAACTGGGCCTATGTGCAGCGCTACACCTCGGTGCGCTCCGCCTCAGACAGCCGCAAGGTTGGATGGCTCTTCGGTTCCCTCTATCTGGTCAGCGCGCTGCTGTGGATGATTCCCCCTATGCTTTACCGCGTCTATGACCCCTCCCTGTCAGGTCTCGACAATGAGAACGCCTACCTGCTGATGTGCAAGGAGGCGATGCCCAACGGGCTGCTCGGACTGATGCTCGGCGGCATGATTTTCGCCACCGCCAGCTCGCTCAACGCAACCCTCAACATCTCTGCGGGTGTGTTCACCAACGACATCTTCAAACGCCTCGCCCCCGGCGCCTCCGACAAGACTCTCATGCGCGTGGCGCGCATCTCCACCCTCGGCTTCGGCATACTGGCCCTGGTGGTTGCCCTTATGGTCAAGAGCATGGGAGGCATCGTCAATGTGGTAATCAGCGTGGCCGCCCTCACCGGTGTGCCCATCTACCTGCCGGTCATATGGTCGCTCTTCAGCAAACGCCAGAACGCCCGCACCATCCTCGGAGTGACCCTCGCCAGCCTGTCCGTCAACCTCATCTTCAAGTTCGTCACCCCGCTGATGGGTCTCACCCTCAGCCGTGGGGCAGAGATGGGAGTCGGCGCCTTCGTGCCGGTGATGCTGCTCACCCTCACAGAGCTGTGGCTCATCTCAGGGGGATATGAAGACCCGCAGTATGCCGTCTATAAACAAATCTCCCACAAAGCCGAGGAGACCGACGCCGCCGCCATCGCCGCCGGGAAGAAAGCCAACCGCTTCACCCGCCGCGTGCTCGGGCTCAGCATCACCCTCGCCGGCGTCTTGATTGCCCTCCTCGGGCTGATGGCCGAAACTTCGCAATACATCCCCGTCGGGATGGGACTGGTTGTCCTAACGATAGGTCTCGTTATCAGGTACAATAAAAAGTAAACACAACACATTATTATTTTCTTATCTAAGCAATGAATAGCCAAGGATTTGTAAGCTCACGCGCAACCAAGCGCCTCATCATAGACACAGACATCGTAGTAGTAGGCGGAGGCCTCACAGGGGTGTGCTGCGCCCTCACGGCAGCACGCCGGGGCACCAAGGTGGTGCTCGTCCAGGACCGTCCGGTGCTCGGCGGCAACGCATCGAGCGAGGTTCGCCTCTGGGCCCTCGGAGCCACCTCGCATATGGGCAACAACAACCGCTGGTCACGCGAGGGTGGCGTCATCAACGAAATCATGACCGAGAATGTCTTCCGCAACAAGGAGGGCAATCCTGTGATTTTCGACACCGTGCTGCTCGACATCGTGATGTCCGAGCCAAACATCACCCTTCTGCTCGACACCGTAGTCTACAAGGTAGGCAAGACCACCGACGACACCATCGACTACCTGGTGGCCTACAACCCCATCAACGAGACCAAATACCATATCAACGGACGTTTCTTCGCCGACTGCAGCGGCGACGGCCTCGTCAGCTATCTGGCCGGCACCCCCTTCCGCGTCGGTTCGGAAGACAAGAATGTCTACGGCGAAGGGTTCACCCCCGACAAGCAGACTTACGGCGAGCTGATGGGCCACACCATACTCTTCTACATGAAAGACACCGGCGAGCCGGTGGAGTATGTGGCCCCTGAATTCGCCCTGAAAGACGCCGAGAAACATATCAGCAAAATCCATAACAACGAATATTTCTCCATCCACCACCACGGATGCAAATACTGGTGGATCGAATACGGCGGACGCCTCGACACCATCCACGACTCCGAGGAAATCAAGCGGGAACTGTGGAAAGTGGTCTACGGCATCTGGGACTACATCAAGAACTCAGGGAAGTTCCCCGAAATGGAGACCTACACCCTGGAATGGGTCGGCACAATCCCCGGCAAGCGTGAGTCGCGCCGCATGCTCGGCCTGTACACCCTCACCCAGCAGGACATCATCGAGCAGCGCACCCACTACGACGCCGTCTCGTATGGAGGCTGGGCCATCGACCTCCACCCCTCCAACGGGGTCTACGCCGACGGACGCGCCTGCAACCAGTGGCACTCCAAGGGGGTCTACCAGATTCCTTACCGCTGCTACCTGGGCGACCACATCAGGAACCTGATGTTCGGAGGCCGCATAATGAGCTCGTCGCATGTCGCCAACGGCTCAACCCGCGTCATGTGTACCTCGGCCAGCGGCGGACAGGCCATCGGCATGGCCCTCTCGCTCTGCGTCAGCAACAAGCGCAACCCCGCCGACTACGCCTCTCCCGAACTTATCGGTGAGCTGCAGCAGGCACTCATCGAGGATGGCCAGTATATCCCCTCGGTCGAGGCCCGCGACGAGGCCAACCTCCTCCACAAGGCCAAGGTGACCGCGTCAAGCACAGCCCTTTTCGGCGGCTACCCCTCCAACGGCAGCTGGCACCGCCTCGGATTCTCCACCGCCGCCCTCTTCCCCGTCAAGGGTGAGATGCCCCGCATAAGCCTCACCGTCAAGGCCGACGAGCCGACCCAGCTCAAGGTAGAGCTGCGCACCTCGAAGCGCGCCAAGGGTTTCACCCCCGACCGCACCATCGACAATGCCCTCATACAGCTCAAGGAGGGGGAACAGGTTGTCGACATCGTTTTCAAGGCCTCTTTCGATGAGAGCGAGTATATCTTTGTCTGCTTCATGGCCAACGACAGCGTGCAGCTCCGGCAGACCGACTCGCTGCTCACCGGCACCACCACCGTGCTCAACCAGATCAACCTCGCCGTCTCGAACTACGGGCGCCAGGATCCCCCCGAGGGAATCGGCATCGAGAGCTTCGAGTTCTGGTGCCCTCTCCGCCGCCCGGAAGGGAAGAACATCGCCTTCACCCTCACCCCCGCGCAGGAAATCTACTCCACCGAGTTGCTCGACAACTGCCTCTCCCGCCCCGTCGGGGCCACCAACGCATGGGCGGCATCGCTCGACGACAAATCCCCGGAGCTGACCCTTGAATGGCCCGAGGCGCAGACCATCTCTTCAATCACCCTCTTCTTCGACACAGACTATGACCAGGCGATGGAGACCGTGCAGATGGGCCACTACGACAGCGTCATGCCCTACTGCGTGACCCGCTACACCATCACCGACGAGAACGGCGACATCGTGGCCGACCGGGCCGAGAACCATCAGGCGATGAATGTCATCAGGCTCGACAAGCCGCTGACAACCTCGCGCCTCAAAATCAGACTTGACCATCCGGGAGAACTGATTCCGGCAAGCCTTTTCCACATTGTAATAAAGTAACCTAAATCTCATATGAAATCAAATCTTAAATCAACGACAGCCATGAAATTCGCGATAGCGATGTTGCTGACACTCTTCGTCGGCAACGGAGCCTTCGCCCAGGATGGCACCTACAAAATCAGCGGCCTCGTGATTGATTTCGACAACGGCGAACCTGTCATCGGCGCGACCGTGGGAATCAAGGGCAAACCTGCCGGACTGATCACCGATATCGACGGCAAGTTCACCATCAGCTGCCCCAAGCCTGAGGCTACCCTCGAAATCCACTCCATCGGCTACGAGACCGCCACCGTGGAGGTCTCGTCGGCCAAGAGCAACACAATCCGCATGCGCCCCAGCACCAACCTCCTCAATGAGGTGGTTGTGGTCGGCTACGGAACCACCACCCGCAAAGACCTCACCGGGGCTGTGGCCAAGGTCGATGTGGAGGATATGCAGAAAGCCCCCGTGTCGAACTTCGAGGAGGCACTGGCCGGCCGTGTGGCCGGTGTGCAGGCCACCAGCAGCGACGGCCAGCCCGGCAGCGACCTCAACATCGTAATCCGAGGCAACAACTCCGTGACCCAGAGCAACGCTCCCCTCTATGTTGTCGACGGCTTCCCCCTGGAGACCTCGATCGGCAATGTCCTCAACCCTGAGGAAATCGAGTCGATGGAAATCCTCAAGGATGCCTCCGCCACCGCCATCTACGGCGCGCGCGGAGCCAACGGCGTCATCCTCATCACTACGAAGAAAGGCAAGGTCGGACGCCCGGTTGTCTCCTACAACCTCTACATGGGTGTGCAGAGCGCGATAAAGAAGCAGAAGATGCTCGACCCCTACGAGTTTGTCCGCTACCAGCTCGACGTCAACCCAACCCTCTACTCCTCCATGTACCTTGGCAACCAGAAGACCCTCGACGACTACCGCAATGTCGAGGGCATCGACTGGCAGGATGAGGTGCTGCGCAACGCGTTCCTCATGAACCACAGCCTCTCGGTGCGCGGCGGCACGGAGAACACCCGCTACTCAATCTCGGGAAGCGTCGTACATCAGGACGGTGTGATACGCAACAGCGGCTACCGCAAATACCAGGGACGCCTCAACCTCGACCAGAACCTCAGCCGTTCCGTGAAGGTGGGCCTCAACCTCAACTACACCTACAACAAGAAATTCGGCACCGTGGCCTCGGAGCAGAACCCCTCCCCGACGGCCAGCATCATGTACAGCATGTGGGGCTACCGTCCGGTCGGCACCCTCTGGCAGGAAGACCTCATGGACTCTCTCTATGACGACACCCTCGACCCCACACGCGACTACCGCATCAACCCGATAATGGCCGTTGAGAATGAATACAACCCGATGCACACCTCGACATTCATCTCCAACGCATTCGTGCAGTGGAAGATTCTCGACAACCTGACCCTGCGCATCTCGGGCGGATACAACAAGATTGACCAGCGCCGCGAGATTTTCAACAACTCAAGCTCTCGCCTGGGTAACCCCAAGACCAACGAGAAGGTCAACGGAAGCATCATGAACTATGAGCGCACCAACTTCCTCAACGAGAACACCCTGACCTACAACTTCAAGCTCAAGAAGGGCCACCGCCTGAAACTCCTGGCAGGTTTCACCCTCCAGGATGCCCGCTACTTCTCTGACGGTTTCACCTCGATAAATGTGCCCAACGAGGAACTCGGCATCGCCGGACTCGACGAAGGCACCGTCACCAAGGCTCCCGTCAGCCGCACCTCCAACTCCCTGATGTCGTTCCTGGCCCGCGCCGACTACAGCTACAAGTCGCGCTATATGGCCACCCTCTCATACCGCGCCGACGGCAGTTCCAAGTTCCCCAAAGACAACCGCTGGGCCTCATTCCCCTCCGCCGCCGTGGCGTGGGGCTTCGGCCAGGAGGAATTCATGAAAGACCTCACCTGGATGTCGAGCGGAAAGCTCCGCTTCGGAGCCGGTACAACCGGAAACAACCGCGTCAGCGACTATGCCGCCCTGACCAGCCTGGTAATCTCCCCCACCTCGGGATACTCCGTCAGCAACTCCCCCCTCAAGGGTGTGGTTCCGGCCTCTCTGGGCAACTCCAACCTCAAATGGGAGACCACCGTGCAATACAATGTCGGCCTCGACCTGAGCTTCCTCAACGACCGCATACAGTTCACCGCCGACTGGTATTACAAGCATACCAAAGACCTGCTGCTGAACGCCACCCTCGCCCCCTCGATGGGCTTCCTGAGCGCCTACAAGAATGTCGGCAGCGTGTCAAACAGCGGTATCGAGCTGACGCTGAACACCGTCAACATCCAGACCTCAGACTTCTCCTGGGATTCGAGCTTCAACATCTCGTTCAACCGCAACAAGGTATTGTCGCTCAATGAGGATGAGCCTTCGCTGGCGACCCGCGTGACCTGGGGTAACTTCAACAACGCCTACCCCTACATCGCCATCCCCGGCAACCCCATCGCGATGTTCTACGGCTACCTCTTCGACGGAATCTACCAGTATGAGGATTTCGACAAAGTGGGCGACAAATACATCCTCAAGGCCGGCATCCCCAACAACGGCAATGACCGCGCCAATATCCAGCCGGGCGATATCCGTTACCGCGACATCAACGGCGACGGAAATGTCGACAGCTACGACCTGACCGTCATCGGCAACCCCAACCCGAAGTTCATCGGCGGTTTCACCAACAACTTCCACTACAAGGGCTTCGACCTCTCGGTGTTCCTGCAGTTCTCTTACGGCGGCCAGATCATGAACGCCAACCGCATCGAGTTCGAGGGTGGCGACCCGACCGCCCGCACCTCTCTCAACATGTTCGAGAGCGTCAAAGACCGCTGGACTCCCGACAACCCCTCCAACACCCTCTTCCGTGTCGGAGGCCAGGGCCCGACAGCCTATTCCGACCGCACCATCGAGGATGGCTCATACCTGCGCCTGAAGACCCTCACCCTGGGCTACACCCTCCCCGCCAGCCTCACCCGCCGCGCGGGCATCAACACCCTCCGCTTCTACGCGGCCGCCCAGAACCTCCTGACCTGGACCGCCTACTCAGGTCTCGACCCCGAGGTGTCGACCTACAACACGGCCCTGACCCCCTCGTTTGACTGGTCACCCTATCCCCGCTCGAAAACCATTACTTTCGGTCTGGAACTTGTATTCTAAAAAAGGTAATCGACAATGAAAAAATATATAAGCGCATTTGCCGTCGCCGCTGCGATGCTCTGCAGCTCCTGCTCAGACTTCCTCGACAAAGAGCCCGACTTCCTCACCCCGGAGAACTATTACAAGACTCCCGAACAGATAGAGTCGGCCCTCAACGGAGTCTACAACCGCCTTATCGACCCCAACGGCCGAATGTACAGCAAGGCCCTCTACTCCTACTTCGCCATAAGCGACGAGGCCTTCTACAAGAACATCTCCATCAACAACATCCGCGTGATGCAGTTTGACGCCGGGAGCCTCGACATAGGCCGCTTCTGGGAGGTGCTTTACGAAGGAGTCAGCCGCGCCAACTTCCTCATCGCCTACGTCGACGAGTCGACCCTCGACACCCCCGCCAAGAAGGCCCTGCTGGGTGAGGCTTATTTCCTGCGCGGCTACTACTACTTCCTGCTGACCTCATATTTCGGGGAGGTGCCCCTGAAGCTGACTCCCACCGAGTCGCCCGACGAGAAACCCCTGCCGAAATCATCGCTGGGCGACATCTACGCCCGCATAGTCTCAGACATGAAGACCGCCGAGGAGATGGTGCTCGACATCGAGACACTCGGCAGCAACGAGAGGGTGTCGAAGACCGCCGTGCAGGCAGTCCTGGCCCGTGTCTACCTCAAGATGGCCGGCCAGCCCCTCGGCGACACCGACCGCTACGCCGACGCGCTGACCTATGCCAACAAGGTAATCTCATCGGGAAGCCATTCACTCAACCCCGACTACAAGCAGATTTTCATCAACCACAGCCAGGACATCAACGAGCTGCAGGAATGTATCTGGGAGGTCGGCATGTATGGAAACAAAATCGGCACCGAAGACCTCGCCGGAAGTGTCGGTGTGGAGAACGGAATCCTCTGCCGCGACGTGAACGTGGGTTACTCAGGTGGAGCCATGCAGATTACCAAACGTCTCTACGACTCCTTCGAGGAGGGTGACCTTCGCCGCGACTGGAACATCGCCCCCTATTACTACACGACCGACGCCACCACCGGCGTGACATCCCGCACATACTACACCGACAAGCAGATCTACAACCGCAATCCGGGGAAATGGCGTCGCGAGTATGAGACCGGCGAGAAGGCCCAGTCATACAACTCCACCAACTTCCCCATCATGCGATACAGCGATGTGCTGCTGATGAAGGCCGAGGCCATCAACGCCGTAAAGCACGGGCCCGACGCCGAGGCCTACGAGGCGCTAAACCAGGTGCGCCGCCGTGGCTGGGGTCTCGACCCCTCCATCCCCTCGGCCGAGTGTGACCTCGACAACCTCGGCGGCGAGGAGGAATTCCTGGAGGCAATCCGCCAGGAGCGTTTCAGGGAGTTCTGCTTCGAAGGACAGCGCAAGCTCGACCTCATCAGGTGGGGCATCTACGTTTCGACAATGAACGACTACGGGCGTGAGGCAGCCGCCGACGGCGGGTCATTCTCATACGCCGGCAACTCGGGCAAGAATGTCACCGAACGCAATGTGGTCTTCCCCATTCCCAACACAGAGCTTACCGTAAACAAATACATGACCCAGAACCCGGGTTGGTAAACTAATCCAAAAGAATACGATGAAACTCAACAAAGCCATATACGCAGGTGTCCTCGGCCTGGCCCTGACCGCCTGCACCAACGAAGCCCCCGACGCGACACTCTCAGTGACCATCGACGGCAACGGCTGCAAGGCCGGGGAACCGGTACGATTCCTGCTCAGCGGCGACGCTGACAACATAGTGTTCTATTCCGGCGAACCGGGCCACGAATACAACCTGCGCGACCGCCAGTTCGCCGACAATGACCTGATGGTAGACTTCGTTTCATACACCGACCAGTCAACAGGCGTGCATCCCAACTTCCAGCTGCTTGTCAGCTGTGATTTCGATGGTGTCTACGAGCCTGACCATGTCTCCTCGGCCACCTGGATCGATGTCACCGACAAATTCGCCCTCCCGACCAAGACAGGGCTGAACACCCCCTCTGGCAGTGTCAACCTCAAGGAATATGCCGGCACCGACAATGACGCGCTCATCTATTTCGCCTTCCGTTATCACGACCTTGACGGGGAGGCGCAGCGCAACCGCTGGGTGGTGCGCAGCATCAACATCGAGAAGGTGTCGCCCGAAGGGGCCGCCACAAAGTTGGCCGACATAAAGACCGCCGGATGGCAGAATGTCATCATGTCAGGCACAGGCAAATGGACCCTCCCCGGCTCTCAGCTGCTCGCCGCCGGAAATGTCGCCACCAACGACAAGGACATGTGGGCGGTTTCCTCCGGATTCAACATCCACACCTCGGAGCCCTCGACCGGCATAGTGCTGAAGAATGTGGCCACCAACCTCCACGAATACACCTACACTTACGAGACCCCCGGCGTCTACCAGGCTGTGTTCGCCAGCTCGTCAGTCTGGTACAACAGCGAAAACGCATCGACTACGACCATCACCGTGACCGTGACCGAATGACCCTGAAATGGAATCGAAGATTATCATAACATCACTGCTCATCGCCGCTGTCGCTCCCTGCTCCGCGCAGGGGGCGAAGCGGGCGCAGACTGTCGAACTGAAAAACGACAGCATCACCCTCTCCTGGAGCAAGTCATCCAAGGGATGGGCCTTTGACGGCGTGTCTGCTTTCGGGCTGCACGCCAAGGGGGCCGCAAATCCCGGCCTGGTGATTTTCAGCCAGGAGAAGCCCTCGGCCGAGCCTATCGCCCCTGAGGATTTCGGAGGGGCCGCAGGTTTCCCCGAAAAGCAATACCGGTATGTGCTTCCGTCCTGGATGGAGGCAACCGGGGCCGTGGCCCTCAACCGTGCCGGGGAGGCATTCCCCGTCACGCCGTCACGGATTGCCAAGGGGAACGACGGCTCACTGACGATGAGCTGCGACGGAAAGGATTTCTCCATCTCCGAGGTGTGGCGTCTTGACGGCAACGAGGTTTCGGTGAGCATGACGCTCACCGCGCTCCGCGACGGCTGGTATTCCCTCGCCACCCCCTCGGTCATAGCCGTCGGTGAGGACAATCTCGATTTCGCCCTTATCCCCGGGGTGCTACACGGCGACCGTGTCAGCGATGATTTCTCGCGGGCCTACGCCTACGGCTGGGGGGTGCCTTCGCTCCCAGTCCTGTTCCGTGAGCGCAGCACCGCCACCCTCTCTTCCATTCTCACAACGAAAAATGGCCTCACCCTGGCGGTGACCGCCGAACCCGGCACTGCCGCCGAGCCTTGGGGCACTGACTCCCGCAACACCTCCTCATGGCGGCTCGGCCTCTCGGCCATGAACCGCGACGGACAGCTCTCCCCGACCCTCTACCATCCTGTCCTCGGAGAGGATGGCTCACACCTGAAAGCCGGCGAGAAGCTCACATTCTCTTTCCGCCTGACTTTCGGCAAGGATGGCTGGTGGCCGGTTTTCAACCATGTGGCCAATGACATCTACCGTTTCGGCGAGACCCTGCCCCTGCGCCGCAACCGCCGTTCGCTTACCGACCGACTCTATGCCATCCACCAATATGTGGTCAACGACAGCACCTCTAAATGGCACACGGTGGAGTTCGAGGGTGACACTATCGGGGCGCAGGAATACCTCGGGGGCGTCTATATGGCCAAGAAAGACGCGATGAAAAACGCCGACTATGGCGCGATGTGGATGCTCGGCTCGATGACCGGCGACTCGCTCCTGACCCGCAAGCGTCTCCCCTACGCCCTGAATTTCAAGCTCAGGCAACACAACAGCGACTCAGGCTTCATGGCCGGAGCCTCGCGCGGACAGTATTACCTGCGCGACGGCAGGCGTTTCGTCGAGGAATGGGGCCCCTACACCGAACCGATAGCCACCACTTACTATATGCTGATGGATCTCGGCAACATCTCTCTCTTCGAGCCTGACAACGCCGAGGTGAAAAAGCTTGTCAGGAGTTCGGCCGACTGGCTCCTCAATGTCCAGAAGCCTGACGGCTCCTGGGCCGTGGCCTACGCCGACGAAGACAACTCCGAGGCGTTCACCGACCTGAAAGATTACCGTCCGACCTTCTACGGACTGCTTATCGCCTACCGCGTGACCGGAGATGAGAAATACCTCGACGGCGCGAAACGGGGGGCAGACTGGCTGATAGAGAACGCCGTCGGGCCGCAATGGTGGCTGGGGGTATGCGGCGACACCCGCTTCGCTCCCGACTTCGCCACCGCCCAGGCGGCCGAGGCCCTAATGGAACTCCACGAACTGACCGGGGAGAAACGTTACCTCGACGCCGCTGTCGAGACCGCCCGTTTCTACACCACTTCGGTCTACACGAACCCTATCGCCTCAACCCGCCCGCTGACCGTGAAGGGGAAGCCGATGGAGCAATGGCAGATAACGACCTCGGGACTTTCTTACGAACACGGGGGCATCATCGGCTCAACCAACCTCCACGGCCCGATACTGCTGGCCTCACACGCGGGGATGTTCGTGAGGATGCACCGTCTGACAGGGGAGAGGATTTTCCTCGACATGGCCCGTGCGGCCGCTGTCGGCAGAGACGCGTTCGTCGATGACCAGACAGGGGTGGCCTCTTACTACTGGGCCGCGATGAACCGTGGGGCCGGCCCTTATCCCCACCACGCCTGGTGGCAGATGGGATGGATTACCGATTACCTCCTGGCCGAACTGGAACTCCGCAGCGACGGGGCCATCAGTTTTCCCGCGGGATTCATCACCCCGAAAGTCGGTCCTCACCGCACATTCGCTTTCCGCCCCGGGAGTGTCAATGGAGAACCCGCATCCCTCACGATGATTCCCGGACTCGTGTCGGTGGCTGACCCGAATGTCGAGGTCATCCTCGCCAAAAACGACAGCCATCTGTTTGTGATGCTCCTCAACGACATCGCCCAGCCCCGTGAGGTGAAAGTCGGAATCGAAGGCCACGACGACCAGACTGTCAGCCTCGGTTCTTACGGACTTGAAACAATCAAACTACCATTGAAAAAATGAGAATCAGAAACATATTCCGATTACCGGCCATCGCCCTGCTCCTGCTGTGTTCGCAGGGGGGCAACTCGCAGGAGAAGCGGGTGCTTGTCACCCCTCCTCTCCCCGTGGCCGCCGACGCCGAGCGAGTGGCCTCGATTTCAGGCAATGAGCTGCGGCTCTCATACCTCCGCTGCGGGGAGGGCGGACAAGCCCTCGCCTGCCAGATGGAAGCCAAAGTTGATGGCAAATGGCGCCCGTTCATCTCCTCGATGGAAGACAACAAGGTGTTTGTCATCACCGGGCCAGAGAAGCTGAAACGGCCGAGTTACAAGTCATATTACCCCGGCTGGAACACCGGCGACTCCATATCGACCAACCCCTACCTTAGCGGCTCGGTCTGCGAGGCGGTGCCGGTCAAGGCCCGCAACATCGACAAGAACACCATCGAGGTGGAATATGTCACCGCCGGAGACCACACCGTGAAGGGATTCTGGACAATCTCTCCCAACGGACGAAGCGCGTCGCTCCGTCTCGACTTCACCCCCGCCAAAGCCGGATGCTACAGTCTCGGTGTGATGGGCCTCCACGCCGCGTTGCCCTCCTCGGTGACCAATGTGCTGCTCCCCCCGATGTACCAGTACCGCCGTCTGCAGCCCAACCCCCAGATGCTGCTGTCGGTGATGATGCCTACCCCGGTGTCGATGGTCGAGGCTGAGTCGGGCGGCCACCGTATGACCGCCTTCGTATGCGCCGACGAGAACCTTTCCCCACTCGACTGGGGCGGCGTCGACTACTCCCCCATGGGCTTCTCGATGAAGAACCACGACAACATGGTGGAGCCGGTGGCCTTCTCCCCCGTCCTGGGGATGGCAGACAGCCGCATGAAGCAGGGGCAGACCGTAAGCCGCCGCTTCGAGGTCGGACTCAGCGCCACACCCTGGAACGAGACTCTCGAGCATGTCGCCTCCAATATCTACAATGTCCGCGACTACCGCCGCCAGGAGGAGAAATCCCTCACGGAGACGATGTTCAGCATCATCGACCTGATGCGTGACGACGAACACGGCGGCTGGGACAAGAGCATGCGCGGCCATTACGACATCGAGGGTAAGCCGACAAAGGCCCCGACAGTGGTGCATTCCGCCCCACTGGCCATCATCGCCGCGGCGGTAAACTCAGCAGACGAGGATTTCTACATCTCACGCGCGCTTCCCACAATCGAATACACCCTCTCCCGCAAAGGATACAGATGGAGCACCCGCACCACTGACGAGGGATACAACAAAGACCCCGAGACCCTCCGCCTGTCGCCATTCGGCTCACAGTTCACCACCACATACTACGAGGGGCTGAACCGACTGTTGGGGGGACGCAACCTGTGGTTGCGCGACATCGCCCTCCCCGACGGCGAACTGCGCGCCCCCAAGGGATATTCCGCCCCGATTCTCTCCTGGGTGCAGGCCCTCTACGCCTACCGCCTGACCGGTGACCCGAAATGGCTCCGCAAGGCCAAATCGACTGCCGTCCGCGACGCCCAGAAACATATCTATGACAACGGCACCAAGCCGATGCGCTACCAGGCTTTCTACAACTCCACCATCTACGCCCCCTGGTGGGATTTCATCGACCTCTACGAGACCACCGGTGACAAGCAGTTCCTCGACGCCGCCCGCTACGGGGCCGCCCACACCCTGGCCGGAATCCGCACCTGGCCCGCTGTGAAGGACTCCATCCAGACCATCCATCCCGGAGGGGTCTACGACGGAAACACCACAATGTGGTGGAAAGGCTCGGAGCAGTTCCGCCTCGGCTTCCCCCGCCAGGAGGGTGACGCCCCCGAGCACACCGTGGAGCAATGGCGCGTCTCACCCGTCGGCCTCGGATTCGAGCAGCCTTCGACCTACTTCCTGCGCAACAAGGGGAAACTCGTGCGTCCGGTATTCATGAGTTCCTGGGCCCCCTCCCTGCTGCGTCTCAACCAGCACACCGGCCTTGACATCTTCGACACCTATGCCCGCAACGCCGTCATCGGCCGTTTCACCAACTATCCCGGCTATTACGCCACCGGCTACACCGACCTCACCATGAGCGAGGAGTTCCCCTACAAGGGGCCGGATGTCAGCTCGATCTACTACCACCACATCCCGCCCCACCTGGCCTTCACCGCCGACTACCTCGTCAGCGAGGCAATCCAGCGCAGCGAAGGGAAAGTGAAATTCCCCTACGGAAAACAGGAGGGATTCGTATGGTTCTCAAACCGCGTCTTCGGCGGCGAGCCTGGCACCGTCTATGACGACCCCGACGTCAGGCTTTGGCTCCGCAAAGGGCTTGTCACGAGCGATGAGCCCCGGGTAAACTACCTGACTGCGGTCTCTGACAAATATATCTGGATTCTCCTCTGCAACGAGAGCCAGGAGCCGACCTCAGCCCCCGTAAGGCTCAGTGCCGACCTGGCGCGCCTGGCCGACACCTCCTCAGCCTCCGTGCTGAACGCCAAGGGGGGACGCAAGAAGCTCCCCGTGGTGTCAGACAGCTTCACTGTCGAGATGCAGCCCAAAGGATTCACTGCGGTCTCAATCCCCCTCACCTCGGGAGCTGTCGCCGAGTGCAAGGAGCTGCAGACCCTGCTCGGAACAGGCGACATCCCCCTGCTGAAAGATGGCCACAAGGTTGTTGACAGCGAAACCGAGGCGGGCGAAATCCACACCTTCCGCATCCGCTCCCCCTTCGGCTGGGATTCGGTCTACGGATTCTGCGAGACCCCGCCGGCCGACGGTATAAGCGTCGATGTCACCTGCGGTGACGAGAAGATGACCATCGGCGAATACCCCTACGAATGGTCTTTCCTCAAATTCCAGCCATCCGACAAGGTGAAAATCACCGTGAAAGTGAGCGACACCGAAGGAAACGTAAAAGAACATAACATAGAAATCTAACCTGACAACGATATGAAACGTATTTTTCTCGCCGCGTGGCTTTTCATCGCCACAGTAGCGGCTATCGCACAGACCGCCCCCGAGGCGTTCGACCAGCCCGGATGGGACGGGGTGAAAATGTATGTACCCGCCGAAGTCTGCAAGAAACACGGCCTGTGGAAAGATGTCGAGGCCGCCCGCGACTCCCGGATGAAGAAGTTCGCCGACAAGTTCGCCACCGTAATGACAAGCGGCCATCCCAACTCCACGATTTCCTTTGGGTTTGACGGAGACATGTTCGGGCTTTACGACCTCGGAGGCCCCGAGATGGCCGAACTTGAGGTCTATGTCGATGGCCAGCTCATCCATTTCAAGCCATCGGCCGACGGAAAGGCCGACTGCCTTGAGGCAGCCCCGCTCGAAGGGCCGCGTTATCTCGACCGTCTCGCCGACGAACGCCAGCTCCAGCATGTGCTTGTGAAAGTCGCTCCCGGCAAACACCAGGTCACACTGCGCATAGCCGACACACGCGGCGAGAAGGCATACCTCATGCTGGGCCGCATCCTTGTCCGTGGCGAGATTGCCGAGGCAAAGCCCGTCAAAGGGTTGCCCAAGATGAAGCAACAGCTCAAATGGGAGAAGAAAATCTCTGACTACATGGCCCGCGACGCCGAGCAGGCATCCCTTGATGACGCGACACTCGTGGTCGGCAGCTCATCGATAGACATGTGGAAAAGCCTTGAGACTGACTTCCCCGGCAAAAACGTCATCCGCCGAGGAGTTTCCGGCACAAAGGCCATCGACCTTTACAACTACCGCGACCTGCTCATCGCCCCCTTCAACCCCAAGCGTATAATCATCTACGAAGGTGACAATGAAATCGGCTTCAAATGGGAAGTTGACGAGATGATGGCCGAGATGAAGAAACTCTTCTTCGAGGTGCGCCGCATGAAACCCGACGCCGAAATCTACATGGTCTCCATCAAGCCCTCCCCCGTCCGCGTCAAGAACCTGCCGAAAATCCAGAAAGTCAACCGCCTGATAAAGGAGTTTGTCGAGAGCCAGCCCAACGCGGGGTATATCGACATCCACTCCCCCATGCTTGACGCCGAAGGGAACCCGCGTCCTGAACTTTTCCTCAAAGATGGCCTCCACCCCGCCAAGGAAGGATATGACATCTGGCGCGAGCAGTTCGGCAAGGTGATAAAGTAACCCGCTTCCTGACAGAAAACAGCATCAAACCCAACCCCATATTCCTTGAAATAAGTAACTGGTCGAAATTATTTTAATGTTTGTTCGAGAAAAATCTCCTAAAAATTTTGCCGAAGAAACATTGAAATAAGATGACCGGTTAAGATAAAATAATTTTGAACAGTTACTTAATTTCGAACAGTTATTCATTATGCGAAAATTTCTCATATCAGCCTCATTCCTCGCAGCCGCCATCGCGGCTGACGCCCAGCTCTACAAAGACCCCTCGGCTGCAGCCGAGGCCCGTGTGGAGGATCTTCTCGGACGTATGACCCTGGAGGAGAAAATCGACTATATCGGCGGTTTCAAAGGATTCTACATACGCGCCATTCCCCGCCTGGGCGTGCCTGAAATCAAACTCACCGACGGCCCTGTCGGCACCCACAAGGATGGACGCAGCACCGCATACCCGGCCGGTGTGCTCACAGCCGCCACATGGAACCGCCCGCTCGTCTATGAACTCGGCAAGCAGCTCGGCCGCGACAGCCGTGCCCGCGCGGTGCATATCCTCCTCGGCCCCGGCATGAACATACTCCGCGCCCCGATGTGCGGACGCAACTTCGAATATTTCACCGAAGACCCCTACCTCAACGCCGAGACCGCCTGCGCGTATGTCTCAGGTCTGCAGGACCAGGGGGTGGTGGCCACCCTTAAACACTACGCGGCCAACAACCAGGAGTGGGACCGCAACAATGTCAGCAGCGACATCGACGAGCGCACCCTCCACGAAATCTACCTCCCCGGCTTCAAGGCTGCCATCCAGAAAGCCAAGGCCGGAAGCGTGATGGACAGCTACAACCCAGTCAACGGCGTCCACGCCACCCAGAACGGCTATCTCAACAATACCGTGCTGCGCGACATGTGGGGATTCGACGGCGTCGTGATGAGCGACTGGTCGGCGACATACGACGGCGTAGAGGCCGCCAACGGTGGTCTCGACCTGGAAATGCCACGCGCGAAGTGGATGAACCGCGAGCAGCTGCTCCCCGCCATCGAGAAGGGGCTGGTAAGCGAGAAGACAATCGACGACAAGGTGCGCCGCATCCTACGGCTTATCTTCACCTACGGTTTCTTCGACAAGGAACAGCACGACCCCTCCATCCCCATGGACAACCCTGAAGGAGCGGCCGCGGCCCTTGAACTCGCCCGCGAAGGCATCGTGCTGCTGAAAAACGACGGCAGCCTCCTCCCGGTGAAGTCTGACGTGAAGCGCATCGCCGTCATCGGGCCCAACGCCAACAGCTACATATCGGGTGGCGGAAGCTCATACACCTTCCCCTTCCACAGCGTATCGCTGCTCGACGGCATCCGCGCCCAGGCAGGCGGAGATGTGGAGATTCTTTACTCCCCCGGACTTCCCACCCTCCCCGAGACCGTGTCATCATCGGTGTTCTACACCGCTCCCGGCTCCAGCGAGCGCGGCCTGAAGGTTGAGTCGTTCAACAACCCCCGCCTGAAAGGTGAGCCTGTCGAGACCGGTGTAGACACCATCGTCAACATCGCCAACGGCTACCATATCGTCACCGAGAACCGGGGCCTCCCCTATGACCACTGCTCGATGCGCTGGTCAGGCGTCATCCGTCCGGAAAAGACAGCCGACTACCGCTTCGTAGTGCGCGGATTCGACGGCTTCAGACTCAAAGTCGGAGGTGAGCAGGTAATCAACGAATGGCGCGACCAGGGTATCACTCTGCGTGAGGTGGTTCTCCCCCTCAAGGCCGGAGAGGAGTATCCCGTAGAACTCGAATACTTCGCCAATGTGCATCCCGTCGACATCTCCTTCGGATGGCGCGAAGACCGCCAGCTCTTCGACGAGGCGGCCGAACTGGCGGCCAAGGCCGACATCGCAATCGTAAGCATCGGTTTCAACGAGAGTCTCGAACGCGAGAGCAACGACCGTCCTTTCGAACTGCCCGAATACCAGGACTCGCTGGTCAACCGTGTGCTTGACGCCAATCCCAACACCGCCGTGCTGGTCAACGCCGGAAGCAATTCCGACATGAGCAAATGGCAGGGGCGCACCCCGGCCCTCCTCTATCTCTGGTATCCCGGCCAGGAGGGTGGCACAGCCGCCGCGGAGATACTGTTCGGCAATGTCAACCCCAGCGGCAAGCTCCCCGTGACATTCGAGAAGCGTTGGGAAGACAACCCCGCCTACCCCTACTACTACGACAACGACGGCGACAAGCGTGTCACCTATGGTGAAGGCCTCCTTGTAGGTTACCGTCACTACGACACCAACAACGTCACCCCCAACTTCCCCTTCGGTTTCGGCAAGAGCTACACGACATTCAGCTTCTCGGGCCTCAAGGTCAAGAACGAAAGCAAGAAAGGTGAGCCCCGCTACCGTGTAAGCTTCGACGTCACCAACACCGGCGACCGCGACGGCAAAGAGGTGGCCCAGGTCTACATACGTCCGGTCAACGCAAAGGTGTTCCGCCCCCTCAAGGAGCTTAAAGGCTACGACAAGAAGATGATCAAGGCGGGAGAGACAGCGCGATTCGACATTGAGCTTGACCGCGAAGCCTTCTCCTACTACAAGACCGACCTCCACGACTTCGGCTACGACCCCGGAGAGTATGAAATCCTCGTCGGCAACTCATCAGCCGACATACTTCTCCGCAAGACCGTCAGGATAAAGTAACCCGCGCGACACGGCCTCCCCCGAGGCCGCGATGCACAAACCGGACAGAGGCTGCCGGCAGGAATCTCCTGCCGGCAGCCTCTGTCCGGTTTGTGCATGCAGAAATGGACGTATGCGACAAATGCCATCGGTATAATCGCAAAATCAGGGCTTTTTATAATCAAGAATGGTAATCGCACTTACTCACGGGTCACCGGACAGCGGAGAGAGAGACCAGGCGGGGGATGGCGTCGGCTGTCGGGCCGTC